>JANYIY010000349.1 GCA_025358615.1 Gammaproteobacteria bacterium
CTCGACGCTGGCGCAGGAGCATGGCTTTCAAGCGCACGTGGGTCCGATGCGTAGCAAGAGTCGCGGCTGGGTGCGTCTCAAGTCGACCGATCCCCGCGACAAGCCGCACATTCTGTTCAACTATTTGAGCCAGCCGGACGACTGGACCGAAATGCGGGCCTGTGTGCGTTTGACCCGCGAGATTTTTGCGCAACCTGCATTCGATCGCTATCGCGGCCGTGAACTGCAGCCGGGCAGCGGGGTGCAAAGCGACGCGGCGATCGACGACTTCATCCGCGCCAAGGTGGAGAGTGCATACCATCCGTCCTGCTCCTGCAAGATGGGCGCCGCAGATGACCGCCAAGCGGTGGTTGCTCCGGATACGCGTGTCTATGGCCTCGAACGCTTGCGCGTGGTGGATTCCTCCATCATGCCGCAGGTGACCACCGGCAATTTGAATGCGCCCACCATCATGCTCGCCGAGAAGGCCGCGGATCACATTCTAGGTCGCGGCATGCTCACGGCTGACGATGCGCCGTTCTACACGGCGCCCGACTGGCGGACGGCGCAGCGTTAGGATGGAACTTTAGGACCCGGCATCGAGATGCTGCTTCGGTTCGGCATTCCCTGTATTTTCGTGTTGATCTGGTCGACCGGCTTCATCGTCGCCAAGGCCGTGCTGCCGCATGCGGATTTGCAGTTGTTCCTGGTTGCCCGCTTCTCCTTGACCGGCGTGGTGATGGGCTGCGCTGCGCTGTTCGTCGCGGCGCAGTGGCCGGACATCCGTCGCGCGGGTCCGCATTTGTTGGCGGGTGCGCTGATGCAGGGCATTTACCTCTGCGCCAGCTACTGGGCCATCAGCCGCGGGTTGGCGGCGGGGGTAATGGCATTGCTCGGCGCGCTGCAGCCGCTGTTCACTGCGCTGTTTGCAGTCTCCTTCTTGGGCAGGGCGCTGCCGCCGCAGGCGCGGATGGGGCTGCTAATCGGCTTTGCGGGAGTGGGGTTGGTGATCGCACCCAAGCTCGCCAGTCACGGTGCGGGTTCGCTCACGGCGTTGACGGTGGCTGCGGCAATGGTGAGCGTGCTGGCGGTGACCAGCGGCACCATGGTGCAGAAATGGCTGTCCGCCACGGATCTGCGCGTCGCCGCGAGCATCCAGAGTTTCGGCGCGGCCATGGTCGCGGTGGCGGCGGCGCTGCTCTTGGGAACATCGCGCTGGGATGGCACCGCCGTACTATGGGGCGCTCTCGTGTGGGCGGTGTTGGTGCCGTCCATGGTCGGGACCACTTTGCTCATGTGGATGATGCGCCACGGGGATGCCACCAAGGTGACCGCGCTGCTGCTGCTGGTCCCGCCGCTTGCCGCGATACAGGCGTATGTGGTCTTCAGCGAGTTCCTGGCGCCGGTTCAGTTCACGGGCTTTGCGCTGGCGCTGGGCGGCGTGCTGCTCACCCGATCGGGGCGTACTGCGCCGTGAGCAGCTGTGTTGGCATTTCCCATGACAAAACCCTCAACGAAGGTCCTCTGCAGGCCCTTGACGAGCATGCTAAAGTTTTCCGTTGTCACCAAGGGCGCGAAATGACCGATCGACTGACATCCCTGCTGTCCGAGCGACCCTGGCTACTCGCGGACGGCGCCACCGGCAGCAATCTATTCGATCGTGGCCTGCAGTCCGGCGATGCGCCCGAGCTGTGGAATATTGAGTTTCCCGATCGCGTCGCAGATTTGCAGCGCGCCTTCGTGGAGGCGGGCGCAGACATTATTCTCACGAATACCTTTGGCGGCACCCGGCATCGATTGAAATTGCACAAGGCGGAACATCGCGTAGCGGAGCTCAACGAAGCGGCGGCGCGACTCGCCCGCGGCGAAGCGGACCGCGCGCCGCGCGCCGTACTGGTCGCCGGCAGCATGGGGCCTACCGGAGAGATTCTCGAGCCGCTCGGACCCTTGAGCCTGGATGCTGCCCGCGAGGCCTTTGCCGAGCAAGCTGCCGCGCTGGCGCGTGGTGGGGCGGATCTGCTGTGGATCGAAACCATGTCCTCGGTGGAAGAAACAGAAGCGGCGGTGGCTGGCGCGCGGACCACGGAACTGCCGGTCGTGGCCACCTTGAGCTTTGATACCAACGGACGAACCATGATGGGCATCACGCCCTCGGAACTCGCCGAATTGCACAGCAGGAATCACCTGGCGGCCTGCGGCAGCAATTGCGGCACCGGCCCGGCTGAGTTGGTGGCCTGCATGGTCAATCTCGCCACGGCCTCGGCACCCGAGGCCGTTCTCGTGGCCAAGGCGAACTGCGGTATACCGCAATTCGTCGACGGCGCGATCCGCTTCGACGGCACTCCTGAGTTGATGGCGCAATACGCCTGCCTGTCATTGGACGCCGGCGCGCGCATCATCGGCGGCTGTTGCGGCACGACGCCGGATCACTTGCGGGTCATGCGCCGCGCGCTCGAATCTCATGTGCGAGGACCCAAGCCCGACCTTGCCACCATCGAAGCCAGGCTTGGCGCGATTTCCACCGGCGCGATGGCGCAATTGCGCGGTGAGCTCAGCCGCCAAGCGGGCGCCGCCGCCGGTGCCACTCTCAGGCGTACCACCAATCGCCGCGGAGCGCGGACGGGGAATAAGTAGAACGCCTGCAATCAGGGATATTTGTGCTCCACGGCGTCGCGCACGAGATGGGTGTCGTACACCAGCACCACCGAGGCAATATGGCCGCTCTCGGGGTCGAAATTGAATACATCGGCGCACTCGAAGGCGACTTTCGAGCCGTCTTTCAGCTGCCAATCGTAGAGATAATACGCGACCGCCCGCATATTGCCTTCGGCGCTGACCAGTACGTCATGTACGGTGAGCTGCGAAGCCTTGGAGGCGCCGGCCACTTTGGAGATATAGGCGCGAACCGGTAGTCGGCCGAGGAACGGCGACTGCACCCAACCATCGGCGGTGAAAAGTGCGGCCGCCTTGTCGGCGTCGTTCGCTTCAAGGGCTTTGAGATACTTACGCACAGCTTTCTGCATATGCCTCTCCTAATCCGACTGCCAAGCGCCCGGCCCTACCGCAAGTCGAGCTTAACCATCCACGCCCGACAATGAAAGGGGCGGCGAGGCAGGCGCCAATCGGCTATGTTACGCGGCGCCAGGCTTAAGGTAGCCGCGCGAGTGCGAACGGTATGAGCGGCATCGAAGGGCAAGCGATGAATTCGACAAATTCTCTACAGGGTCTGTGGCTGGGCTTCGACACCGGCGGTACGTTCACGGACGCGGTACTGCTCGCCGACGGCCGGCGGGTCATCGCGAGCGCCAAGGCACTGACCACCCCTTGGAATCTTGCGATCGGTATCGGCAAGGCTCTGCGCGCGGTGCTCGAGCTGCTGCCCGCGGGCGCGAGCCACCGGGATGTCAGCCTGGTATCCGTATCGACCACTCTCGCCACCAATGCCGTGGTTGAGAACCGCTTCAGTCCCGTGTGCACGTTGCTCATCGGCTTCGACGACGCAATGGCCAAGCGTTCTGGTCTCGAGCGCCACGGCAGCGGTGATTTGCTGGTTCGCGTTCAAGGCGGGCACAGCGCCACCGGCGAGGAATCCGCGCCGCTCGATGAGGCCGCCGTCACCAATGCGGTCGCGCTGTACAGTCCCCAAGTCGAGGCTTTTGCGGTGGCGGCGAATTTCTCGGTGCGCAATCCCGACCACGAGCTGCGGGCGCGCAAATTAATTCGCGCACTGACGCCCAAGCCCGTGACTTGCGCTCATGAATTGAGCTCCAAGCTCGACGCGCCGCGGCGCGCACTGACCGCCGCACTGAATGCGCGCCTGACGCCCCAAATCCGCCACCTGATCGAGGCGCTAGCGCGCGTGCTGGCGGATGAATCCATCGATGCGCCGCTGATGATAGTCAAGGGCGACGGCTCATTGATGAAGGCGCAGATTGCGCTCGAGTATCCGGTGGAAACCATTCTCTCGGGCCCGGCGGCCAGCGTCGTCGGGGCGGGTTTTCTCACCGGCTTGAGCGATTTCGTGGTTTCGGACATGGGCGGCACCACCACCGACATCGCAGTCGTTTCCGGCGGGCGACCGGTGATCAGCGGCGAGGGCGCGCTCGTCGGTACCTGGCGCACCATGGTGGAAGCCGTCGACGTGCGCACGAGTGGGCTCGGCGGCGACAGCGAAGTGTGCTTCGACAGGCAGCACCGGCTGAAGGTCGGGCCGCGCAAGGCCATGCCGCTCAGTCTGCTGGCACATGGCTTTCCGTCCGCGCTGCCACAGCTGCGCGCGATGTCGGAGCTCGAGCGCCTGCCGGAACATGCGACGCAGTTCGCCATGCGCAATCCCGGCCGGGCGGCGCCGCCACATCTTTCGTCGCTAGAACGACGCGTGTGGGACAAGTTGCAACTGGAACCGCGGCCAGTGTCCGACGTGGTGCGCAGCGGCTCTGGGCTGGACGCGCTGCGCCGCCTTGCCGATGCGGGCCTTGCGACTCTGGCGGCATTCACTCCGAGCGATGCCATGCACGTGCTCGATCGGCAGGCGGGTTGGTGTGTGGAGGCCGCCGAATATGGTGCCCGCATCCTCGCGACCGAAGAACGTAATGCACGAGCAGCCCGGGCAGCAGCGTCGCCGCAGAGCATTTGCGAGCGCACCTACGAGCACGTCGTATGT
>JANYIY010000350.1 GCA_025358615.1 Gammaproteobacteria bacterium
AGGGTTGGCAAGCCGATCCACTCGGCGTCGAGCAGTCGCTGCCTTCGGTCAGCCCATCGCCAACACCTTGCTGCATGTGCTGGATGCGGCCGGGCTGGCCGCACCCGTGGGCGCCAGCGGCGAGCTGTACATCGGCGGCGACGGGCTGGTGGCGGGCCTGCCGGACACCACCTCATTTCGCACCGGCGATCTGGCAAGACTGCGCTCGAACGGACAAATTGAGAATCTGGGGCGAACGGATGATCGCTTCACGCACCTCGGCCGCCTGCTCGATCCCGCCCTGATCGAACGAGTCTTGTTGCAGCATCCGCAGGTGGCCCAAGCCACTGTGCTAGGCACGGAGAACGCCGCGGGCGAGGGATCCATCACGGCCTATGTGGTGCCGAAGAGCGCCCCGACCAATGAGGGCGAATGGATCCTCGGTCTGCGCCAGAGCGTCGCTGTGCTACTGCCGGTGTATTTGGCGCCGGCCTCTTACGAAATACGCGACGCACTGCCACGGACTGCCGATGGGCAGCCCGATCGTGGCGCAGTGCGCGGCACCAGCCGCAACAAGTCGAGCGCCCAGCCAAGCGGCGACATCGAAGTGCGATTGGCAAAAATCTGGACCAGTATGCTCGGCGTGCAGAGCGTCAACGGCGGTGATAATTTCTTCGAACTGGGCGGGCACTCCCTGCTGGCCGCGCGCATGCTGACTCAGGTCGAAAAGGTTTTCGGCAAACGAGTCAAGCTCGCCGCCCTCTTTTTGGCGCCGACCCTGCAAGAGCTCGCGCAGCTGCTATCGCAGGAGCACACACGGGAATTCGATTTTCGGCAGGTGGTGAAGATTCAGCCGAATGGCTCGAAGCGGCCGCTGATCGCGATCAACAATACCGGCATCTATTATGGATTGGCCAAATTATTGGGCGCCGAGCAGCCGGTGTATTCCCTGCAGCTGTTCGACCCGTCCGTGGCGCATGCGGCACTGCCGAGCACGCTGGAAGAGATCGCGGCCGGATACGTGGATCTCATCCGCCGCGTGCAACCGCAGGGCCCCTACGATCTGATGGGCTGGTGCGTGGCGGGCGCCTTGGCATTCGAAATCGGGCGCCAGCTCAGCGAAGCAAATCAACAGGTCGGCCATCTGTTCTTGATGGATTCTTGGGCACCCGGTTACTTGTCGCGGCTTTCGCGACCGCGCGCGCTGATCGCCGACTATTCGCTGCGATGGAAGTTGATCTTGGCCGATTGGCGCCATGTCTTGTCGGGCGAGAAGACGCTCGGTGCGTTCTTTTCGCAGCGCAAGCTCGTCGGCAAGCTGCAGCGACTGCTGACGCGCTCGAAAGCGAGTGCCGCCGCACCTGCGTCCGATGACTTCGCCAACCTCGAGACCTACGATGCGTGGCTGCTGGACTATCTGCAGAAGGTCACGGCGCACTATTCGACTAAATCGTACTCAGGCAAAGTCACTTTGTTGCGCAGCCGTCTTGAACCTTTCGGCTGGTTCTTCCCCGCCGACGCAGGTTGGGCGGCGGTCGCGCCTGCCGGAGTTGAGGTGCTGTTCGTCGACGGCAATCATTACACGATGTTCCAGGACCTGGGTGCCCGGCAAATGGCAGACCACGTCGCGAGAGTGCTGGGTTACCAAGCCGCCACTCCGGCAGCCTAAAGCCTGCGGCTAAAACCGGGCGGTTATTCGCTTGAGGGACTGGGCGAACAGTTCGGGCACCACCAGCGATATCGCCACCGCGTAGACGACGCAACCGACACCTACCAGAATCGGCAGCAGCCACACCGCCGCCAGCTGATTCTGTAGTTGCGATTGCAACAGCAATACGGCGGCTCCCATGATGGCCGCCGCGAATAGCACCGGCAGCTGCGGCCCCAGTATCTGCCGCGTGCTGATCCCGCACTGTGTTTTTGCGAGCCACAGCGGCAGCGGCAGCAATACCAGCGGACGAGCAGCGATGGCCGCTGAAACTGGATTGATCCCGAATGGCGCCACCAGCAGCGTGACCAGCACCGTCGTCACGCCCTGCACCGTCGATACCACCGCTTCGGCCTTTTGCCGGTTGAACGCCATCAGCATCGCGCCGGTCGCGTAGATGGTGACATAGGGCAGGCAGATGAGCAGCAGGAACTGCGAGGGGATGATTCCGTCGAACCAGCGCGGATCCAGCCAGACATGAAACAGCGTGGGCGTGGCCGCTGCACCGCCGATGCACAACGGAAAGCTCAGGAAGCAGTAGCGCAAGATGAGCTGCTGGATAGCCGCATCGAGCCCTGTGCGATTCTCGGCGTACTGGCGCAGTTCCACCCGCGCGACGGCATAACGCGGCACCAGAAACATCTGCACCAGGATATCGCTCAATCGCGCCGCGAGGCTGAATACACCCAGTTGAGTCGCACCCATGAACAGTCCCAGGATGAAACGCGGCAATTGCGAGGATCCCCAGCTCATCGAGCGCGACCACAGCATGGGCACGGCGAAGCGGTGAAAATCCGCAAAGTGGGCGGCCGAAAAGCGCAATCTGAAGCGCAGCGGCACCGCTATCCACAACGCAACGACGGCGACGGCTCGCTGCACGATCGCTTGCCACACCAGCGCCCACACCCCGTAGCCCATGAACATGAGCACCAAACCGACGCAGCCGCCGGCCACGGTGCCGAATATCGCGCGCAGCGCCAACGGGCCAAACTGCATATCACGCTTGGTTGCGGCATTGGGCGGGGCACCCAGTGTGCAGAACAGCGGCAGGATCGACATCCAATGACAGATTGCAACCAACTCGGGCTCGTTGAACCAGCGCGCGATCGCGCCCGCACCCAGAAATAAGGCCACGCCGCAAACCAATGAAATGACCACGCACACCGTGGTCATGGTTTCGTAATGCTCCGCCGCGATCTCGTGTATCGATATGAGGGTGTCCTGGGCAACGTCGCCCATGACGAATTCGACGAATCCCACGAACACCATGACGATGGATACCAAGCCGAAAGCTTTCGGACCGAGCAGCGGGGCCTGGATGGCGAACAGCACCAGACCGAAGATCTGTACGAATCCGGTCTGCATGGTGACCCACGAAGTGG
>JANYIY010000373.1 GCA_025358615.1 Gammaproteobacteria bacterium
CGCCGCAACGTCACCGGCCACGTGGGATTCGGCGCAGGTATCCATGGCTGCATTGGCCAAACAATCGCCCGTATGGAAGGCGAATCCATCTTGGCCGCACTCGCCCGCAATGCTAGAACCATCGAGCTTCGGGGTGAACCAACGCGCCGACTCAACAATACCGTGCGAGGATGGTCGAGCTTGCCATTGACGGTCCAGCCGATCCGGGACTGAACAAGGGGCCGGCTGCGGAAGTAAGTGCAGTGGTCTAAATACAACGTTGAAGGATCCGCGCGCCATGATCGTGCGATTTCTATCGAAGAGGATCCCGCTCTCGCTCGTAACGCTGTGGGTCCTCAGCGTCGTCGTTTTCCTCGGCGGACAGATCCTGCCCGGCGATGTCGGCCGCGCCGTTCTCGGTCCGCTGGCGGACGCGCGAGCCGTTGCGCACTTCAACCATGAGATGGGGGTCGATCGATCGCTGATCGTGCAATATTGGGATTGGATCACCCATTTCCTGATTGGCAACATGGGAATGTCCTACACGTTCCGCGCGCCGGTCGCGCCCTTTATCGCCGATGCGCTGATCAATTCTCTCAAGCTTGCAACGCTGGCGCTTGTGCTGGTCGTGCCGCTTGGCATCTGCGGCGGTGTATGGTCCGCCCTTCGCGCCGGATCCTTGACCGACCGAACGATTACCTTGCTCGGCCAATCGCTCGGAATAGTCCCTGAGTTCGTCTCCTCGATAGTCTTAATCCTGATCTTCGGCGTCTGGTTACGCTGGCTACCCATGTCCGCAGATTGGCCTGATGACTCAGGGGGACTTACTCAGATCTACTATTTGTTGCTGCCATCGCTTCCCTTGGTCTTGATCTTCTTCGGTTATATTGCGCGAGTTGCGCGCGCTGGAACAATCGAGGCGCTCGACGCCGATTACACGCGGACCGCTGTGATGAAGGGTCTGCCATGGATGATCGTCTTGAGAAGGCATGTCCTGCGCAACGCACTGCTGCCGACAATCACCGTGATTGCGAGCCTGATCGGCTATTTGGCAGGTGGCTTGGTGGTGATAGAAACGCTGTTCCATTATCGCGGCATCGGCAGCGTCATCTACAGCGCCGCCAAGGCAAAGGATTTCCCGATGCTGGAGGCAGCCGTGCTGATGGTGGGTGCGATTTACGCGGTCGCCTCGCTCGGGGCGGACCTACTCAATGCGTTTCTGAATCCGCGCCTGCGAGTGAACGCCGAATGAGCGTCATCCCTCTCGGGCGATCCAGCGTCCGCAGCGAACGATTGCGTGCGGCGGGTCGGTCTGCACGGCTGCTCGCCGGCCTCGTGATCGTGGGTTTCTGGGTTATATGCGCGCTGTTTGGCGAACGGATCGCACCCATGGATCCATACGCCGACCATCTGCTTGCGACACTTGAGCCGCCCTCGGCCCTTCACTGGTTCGGCACCGATCAGCTGGGGCGGGATATATTTTCCAGGGTAATGGTCGGCGCGCGCGACATTCTCACCGTCGCACCGCTGGCGACGTTGCTCGGCACGTTGCTCGGCGCGGCTCTCGGCCTCGTCGTCGGCTATTTTCGCGGCGTGGTCGACGATGTCGTCAGCCGGCTCATCGAAGCCGTGCAAGCGTTGCCGTTGGTAATCGTTGCTCTCATGGTTCTCGCGGCGGTCGGAACATCGAACCTCGCGGTCATAATGGTGATCGGCTTTGTCTTTACACCGCTCATCGCGCGCACCGTGCGCTCCGCGGTATTGATCGAAAGCTCCCTCGACTATGTCGCCGCGGCGCACCTGCGAGGGGAAGGCGCATTATCCATCATGTTCGAGGAAATCCTTCCCAATGTAATGCCCCTGATCTTGGTGGAGACGACAGTGCGGTTCGGCTACGCGATCTTCTTCGTCGCCTCCTTGAGCTTCATAGGATTTGGTATTCAGCCGCCGTCCGCCGATTGGGGTATCGCGGTATCGGAAAATTATAGTTTGATCGGCAGCTACTGGTGGACCGTCATCTTCAACGCGCTCGCGACCGCCTCTCTCGTGGTTGGAGTGAATATGGCGGCTGATGGCCTGCAAAGCGTGTTGCAGGAATGATGAAATCGCGTGACGCGCCTGCCCCCGACGCTTTGGTGATCGAGAACCTTGATGTCGCATATCGAGTTCGCGGGAGGGATCGTCAGGTTCTGAAGGGCCTCAATTTGAGGATTGCGCGCCGCGAAGCCTACGGGCTGGTTGGAGAATCCGGGAGCGGCAAGTCCACCGCCGCCTTCGCAGCAGTCCGCTACTTGCCGCGCGCCGGCCGTGTTACTCGCGGGCGAATTTGGATCGATGGTCGCGATCTGATGGCGTTGTCGCCGGTGGAACTGCGCCAGTTGCGCACGCAAAGCGTCTCCATGGTTTATCAGGACCCCGGACTTGCCTTGAACCCGACGCTTCGCATCGGGCGCCAGATGACCGAAATATTCGAAGTCTCCGAGGGACTGTCATTCGATGCGGCGATGGGCCGCGCCGCCGACATGCTGTCTCGAGTCCAGATTGCAAGCCCCGGCCGCGTCTTGGCTAGCTACCCGCACGAGATTTCGGGCGGGATGCAGCAGCGAGTGATCATCGCGATGGCGTTATCAATTATCCCGGCGTTGCTGATCTTGGATGAACCAACCACGGGTCTTGACGCCACCGTTGAGGCCGACGTGCTGGATCTCATCGCGAGGCTCCGGATCGAGCTTGACGCTTCCATCCTGTTTATCAGCCACAGCCTCCCCGTGATCGCGCGCATGTGCGATAACGTCGGCGTACTTTATGCCGGAGAAATGATCGAGGAAGGGCCAGCGGATGAGGTTCTTGCAAACCCGCGTCATCCTTACACCGCTGAACTGCTGCGCTGCGCGCCGCAATTCGGACAGCGCAAGTCTGACGGTCGGCTCACTACTATCCCTGGGTTCCAGCCGTCTGCGGGCGCTATGGTCGATTGTTGCATCTTTGCCGACCGCTGCGCGTTGGCTACCGATCTGTGCCGACGGCAGGCACCGCCGAAAGTCGATCTCGGCGGCCGTTGGACCCGATGTCACTACCCGGAATTTGCGCTTGAAATGGCACACAAGGAGGCCGTCTGTCGGCCGGTCGACATCGAGACCGCACAGCGCAAGCAACCGGCCCTCTCCGTGCGGAAATTGTCGAAGACCTACAGCGTCGGCGGCAAGAAGTTGCGTGCCGTTCATGACGTCACGCTGGATCTGTGGCCGGGTGAGACGTTGGGATTGGTTGGAGAATCCGGCAGCGGCAAGAGCTCACTCGCCAAGCTATTGCTTGGCCTTGCCTCACCCGATGCGGGGAGCGTGATAGAACTCAACGGCGATGCGTTGCCGGCACGCGCGGCGCGCCGAGCACCCGCGCAACTCAAGGCACTGCAAATCATCTTCCAAAATCCGGGCTCCGCCCTCAACGCGTCGCATTCGGTGCGCCGGCTGATTGGGCGCGCGCTCGACATGGTGGGATTGCGAGGAGCGGGGCGCGAGTCGCGGCTCCAGGCTCTCGCCCACGCGGTTCGACTATCCCCCCAACATCTCACCGAGAAACCGCGGGCGCTTTCCGGCGGATTGAAACAGCGCGTCGCCATCGCCCGCGCTTTCGCTGGCGGCCCCAAGATCGTGGTGTGCGACGAGCCGACCTCAGCACTCGACCTCTCCGTCCAGGCTGCGATTCTCAATCTGCTCGTGCAGCTCCAAGCCGAGCAGCAGGTGAGCTATGTCTTCATCTCACACGATTTATCCGTCGTCTACTACCTCGCCGACCGGATCGCCGTGCTCTATCTCGGACGCCTGATGGAGATCGGGCCGGCCGACGCGGTATTCGCCGGGCCACACCATCCATACACCGAAGCACTGTTATCCGCCGTGCCACTTTTTGACGGAGCCGTACCGGTTCGCATCCGTCTCAATGGCGAAATCCCCAGCGCGACGGATCTTCCTGCCGGCTGCGTGTTCCAGACCCGCTGCCCGCGCAAAATCGGCCCGGTCTGCGAACAGGAGGAACCACCGTTAATCGAAGCAGGGAATCGGCATCAGATTCGCTGTCATATCGCCGCCGGGGATCTCAGGGCCATGCAATCGATTGCTATTCTTAGATAAAATACGCTCGATCCAAATACAGGGCCGCGCTTGCGGTTGCGCGAACCCCCGTCAGGTTGTTTTTAACGACCGACAGCCAGTCGTAGAAGTAGCCAATGATGACCGGCGTCTCCTCCAATAATAGCCGCTGGATCTTTCCTGCGATGTCGCGCTGCGATGCGGGATCGAGAGCCGCGATATACTCGGCCACCAACCTGTCGTAGGCCGCATTCTTGAAGTGTGCGGCGTTGAATGGGCCGCTGCTGCCAAGGGTCGCGGACAGTAAGGTATTGGGTACGCCGCGATGGGCGTAATCTTCGATCCCCAAAGTCGAGTCCAGCCAATCGGATTGACCAAAGCGCGCGCCGCCGTAATAGCTGGCCTGATCTTCAATATTGAGCCGAATGTCGATCCCCACCCGTCTCGCAGCATTCTGAATTACGACAGCATAATCGGGAATCTCGAGAAAACGCTCGGTCGTCAGAGTCACCGCAAATCCGTTCGCGAACCCAGCCTGCGCGAGCAATCCTTTGGCGAGAGGAATGTCCTCGTGTCGCTGCGGCGTCGCGAGATCAGTCGATGCGAAGACCGGCGCGAAGGGGCTGTCATTGCCAAGGCTCGCGCGGCCGCGGAATAATCCTTTGACCAAGTTCTCGCGATTGAGACAGAGCGCCAGCGCGCGGCGCACTCGTTTGTCGGCGAACGGCCCGCGGTCGGTGCGCATGTGTAGCTCTTGATGGGCACTTGATTTGAGGCTGAGCACGCGCAAATGCGGATCGTCGAGCAGCGCCTGGCTGCCCTGCACCGGCACGTGCAGCAGCATGTCGAGCTGTCCTCCCTGCATCGCCAGGACCTGCGCTTGGACGTTGTCGTAGAAGACGAACTCGGTCAGATCGGGAAACGCCGTGTCGCCCCAGTAGTCCGCGTTCGGCACGAAGGATGCGCGCGCCCGAGAAGTGAATTTCTTGAGCCGGAACGGTCCCGTGCCAATAAAATGCTTCTCGAAATCACCGCAGTAATTTGCTGGCAGGATGACGGCGTTAAAATTGTCGGACGATACGAGGTAGGGGAAATTGCCATTAGGGGCATCGAGCCGAAACTCGACCGTGGCGTCATCAATGAGGCGGCTTCCGCCCTTGGACAGGGCGCCGGCGAACGCCGACAGCGCGACCGAACCGTTCTCCGGATCCGCAAGCCGATCGATCGTCGCGACGACATCGGCGGCGGTCATCGGCTGGCCATTGTGGAACTTGACGCCCGAGCGAATTTTGAAGGTCCACACGCTGCCGTCTGAATTGGGTTTCCAACTGGTCGCGAGCTGCGGCACCAATCCGACATCGGGTGTCGAAACGGCGAGAAATTCGCCTGTCTGTGTGACCATGCAAACACCGCCGGTGTCAGCCACCGTCAGTGGGTCGATCGCTCCTGCCGGCACCGACATCCCGACGCGAATCGTCCCGCCAGGATTGCGGGCGGCATTCCCCGCGGCAAATGCCGACGATGCGCCTCCGATCGCGCCCAGCATCGGGATCGACATGCCGAGTACCGTGCCAAGGCGCAGAAATTCGCGCCGGCCCATTCGGCCGGCAAGCCACTCATCAATGAGGGCGCTCTCGACCGGCGTGGACAATCGCCGGAGTGGATCGAAATTCTGGGCATTGCCCTTCGTTGGCTGCACAGTGTCACTTAAGTTCGGGGTAGTTCATCGCAATCGCCGTCCTTTCAACCGCCGCGGTGCGATCATAGTCGATGGAGTCGAAAACACTCAGACCGCCCAGAAAAATGGCGTCGCGCACCGACGCGAGTTCTGGGTCTGCCATCGCCGCACTCAACCCCGCTCGCAATTGCGCCATACGGATTGGCGTGGCGCCGATGGGCGCGACGTAAGGCGGCGCCAGCGCAAGCGGCGTGTACCCAAGAACCCGCGTGCCGGCAAGCGCCTCCGGACGCCAGCGCGAGACGAAGGCGTGAATCACACAGCACACGGTCGCGATATCCCCGACACCTGTGGCGATCAGACCAATGCTGTCGAGATGTGAGCCGCTACCGATCACCTTCGAGAAGAATGGCTTGCCGCCCGCCAGCGGCGCGATAATGCCGCGAAAGGCGTTATAGCCGGCGTGCGAGTAGCTGCGACTATACACGGCGACTCCGCCGCGCAAGTCCTTGAGTTCTCCTGCCGGATGAGTGTCGCGCACCACGATGACGCTCGCATAGTTCGGGCCACTGCATCCCGGCGCCGTGTAATGTGGCGTCGCCACGGGTTGCAAAGCCGTGCGAAGTTGATTGCAAAGGAGGTAGCCACAGGTCTGACTGATCAGGAGCGCGGGATCGGACCATTGTTCGATCAGATCATCCCGGCGCAGCAATGATCGTGGAACCTCATCGATGCCTTCCCGTTCGAACCGGCGCGCCAGCGCCGTCCACCACGCATCGGTCGCGGCGCGCGCTTCCGGGAAATCGTACATTGGCAGGCTCGCGCTGCTCACGGCGCATTACCGGCGAATACTTGTCGTGTGATGCTCATGGCGAGTTCTCCCAGCTGGGGACCCAGAACCCGGTCCTCGACGAGCGGCGGCACGATGCTTCGCACCCAATCCACGAAATTTCGCAGGGGCGGCGGCGCACTGCGGTCGGTGACATAGAGTGCTTGCGAGGCGACGACCGCCAACATGCCGAGCGACGCGTCGAAACAGCGTCCCGCCCGTTCTTCCTTGGCCCAGGCCAGAAACACAGGCGTGGCCACATCGTCCTGACCGGTGCCGGTTGGATCGCTTCCCGGAATGAAGGTCCGCTGCGCCGCCGATTTGGCCTGTTCCAAATAACCGCCCATCGCCATCGTCACGTAGCCGGTATGGCCACGTCCATCGCTCATGCCGGGCTCGCGCCCCACTACCAAC
>JANYIY010000414.1 GCA_025358615.1 Gammaproteobacteria bacterium
CTTAAAGTCAGCGGCGCCGGGCTCGCGGGTGTGCGGCCTCGTACACCGTCGCCAAATGCTGGAAATCCAAGTGGGTATAGATCTGAGTGGTGCCGATATTGGCGTGGCCCAGCAATTCCTGCACGCCGCGCAGATTGCCGCTGGATTCAAGCAGATGGGTGGCGAAGGAATGGCGGAACATGTGCGGATGGACATGCACCCCAATCCCCTGACGGCGGCCCCAGGCAGCGACTCGCAATTGCACGGCACGAACCGACAGGGGGCGCCCGCTTTGGCCGACGAACAGCGCCTGAATGCCGCCCTTGACCAAGCCTGCGCGCTGCGGCAGCCAATTCTTTAGGGCATCGATGGCCTGTCGGCCAATGGGCACGATGCGGGTCTTATTGCCCTTGCCGAGCACGCGCACTGTGCGGTCTTTGATGTCGACGGCGGCCATATCCAAGCCGGCGAGCTCAGCCAGGCGCAGTCCGGAGGAATAGAACAGCTCCATGATCGCTTTGTCGCGCGTCGACAGGGAATCGTCGACGCGAAACGCCAGCAGGCGGCCCATTTGATCGGCATCCAGGGTGGCGGGCAGCCGTTTTTTCGGCTTGGGTGCGCGCACCTCCAAGGCCGGATTGCGCGTGCAATGGCCTTCGCGCATCAGGAATTCATAAAAGGTTCTGGCCGCCGACAGCCGCCGCTGAATGCTGCGCGGGCTCAATCCTGCGCCGTGCTGGGCGGCGGCAAAGGTCCGCAGGTGCAAATTCTCCAGCGCTTGCCAGGATTCAAGCGTGCGCCGTTTGCAGAACTCTGCCAGGGTGGAAAGGTCGTGCCCATAGGCCGCAACGGTGTGCGCGCTCAGGCGGCGCTCGTGCGCCAGGTGCGACAGAAATCGATTGATCCATTCGCGCTCGTCCGAATCCATTGTGCTGCGCGTTTCTTAACGCATGAGCGCGTAGGTGACGAGCTCACCGATGCGCGACAAGAATTCCGTGCTCATGGCCGGGTGAAAGCGTTCCGCGTCGCTGGCCCCGATGGCCAAGATCCCCAGCTCTCCCTTGGGACCCAAGGGGGTGAGCGCCACCGAGCCGATCTCGACCGAATCCTTGCCGAACAGATAGTCGCGCTGCGCATCGCGGACCTGCCCGCAGCGCGGCTTGCCCGACTGCAGCAGGGATTCGAAACTCTTGATGTCTGCGTCGGCGGGATCACCGCTGCGCAGAAACCGGCCGGCGCCTTCCAAGGAACGCGCCTGCTCGAGGAACAACACCAGCACCGAGTGCATGGCATCGAAGTCCTCGCGCAAGGAGGTCTCGATGGCGTTGATGGTCTCGAGCAGCGTGTGCGCGCGAATCAGGCGCTGGCTCAGACGGTGAATGCGGTCGGCCAGCGCGTCATTGGCGCGGGCCACATCCACCAGCTCCTTGAGTTTGCGCTCCAGCGATTGATTGCGCTCACGCAGCACTTCGACCTGGCGCTCCACCAAACTCACCGTGGCGCCGCCATCCCGCAGGTGCGGCAGGCGCAGCTTGAGCAGCAGCGGCGAATTGCGCTCGAAGAAGTCCGGATACGCCTGCAGATATTCAGCGACAGTGGTGTCGCTGAGACCATCCTGCTTAATCCCGCGTGCCTGACTGGTTGTCATTATTCAGCTCCCGTACATCCCGTTAAATATCGATCGATCCGGAAAACACCGTGGTCGCCGGTCCCGTCAGCCATGCCCGCTCGCCCGCCCCGGCCCAGGAAACCATTGCGGTTCCGCCCGGCAGGTCGACTCGCACGTTGTCATTCAACAGGCCGCGCCGCCTACCGACGGCAACGGCGGCACAGGCTCCCGTGCCGCAGGCCAAAGTCTCGCCCACGCCGCGTTCGAACACCCGCAATCGAATGTGGTCAGGGCTTACGATCTGCATGAATCCCACGTTGGTACGCCTCGGAAATTGAGGGTGGCTCTCGATACTAGGCCCAAACCGCTCGAGCGGCGCGGCTTTCACGTCGGACACCTGGAGTACGACATGCGGATTGCCCATGGAAACCGCGCCGATGTCGAGCTCGGTGCCGTCGACAGTCAATTTATAAGCGGGCGCCGCGGTGAGTGGATCTGCGCCCGCGGCTGCGTCGAAGGGCAGGGCACGCGGATCGAAGTTCGGTACACCCATGTCAACGGATACCATGCCATCGTCGCTCACGCGCGCGTGTACCACGCCCCCCAAACTGTCCATCAGGAAGTCGCGTCCCAATTCGGGCGCGCGCGAATACAGCAGCGCTGCGACACAGCGCGCGCCATTGCCGCATTGCTCAACCTCGGAGCCGTCTGAATTGAAGATGCGGTAAAACACGCGGGTGTCCGGGTCGCGGGGAGTCTCCAGCATCAGCGCTTGATCGAAGCCGACGCCGGTGTGCCGGTCGCCGAGAGCGCGCAGCCTGCTCGAATCCAGTTCAGCGGCGGGGGCGTCGAAGACCAAGAAATCGTTTCCCAGCCCCTGCATCTTCAGAAACTCGATGCGCATACTCGCAGAGCATAGCCGAAGCGCCAATTTGTCGCGAGCAGGGGTTGCGCATTCCTGGCTCGAGTTCTACCTTAGTGAAAACTACAACGTCGGGGGATTATGCGCCACGTAATGGTATTGAATTCGAAGGGTGGATGCGGCAAGAGCACGTTGGCGACGAACATCGCCGTGTTTTTTGCGCGCGACGGCCATCAGGTATGCATTGCGGATTACGATCCGCAGCGTTCCAGCCTCGATTGGCTGGCGCAGCGTCCGGCCGATTTGCCCGCGATCAGCGGTGCCGCCGCGTTTGAAGAGGGACTGCGCAGTGTGCCGCGCAATACCGACATCCTCGTCATCGATGCACCGGCTCGCGTCCACGGCACGGAGCTCAACGAACTGGTGCGGCGCGCGGAAACCATCATCGTACCGGTGCTACCGTCCACTATCGACATGAACGCCTGCGGGCACTTCATGGCGGAATTGCTGGAAATCGGCAAGGTGTCGCGCAAACAGGCGCGGCTCGCCGTCATCGCCAATCGGGTGCGCGAATACACCTTGATATACGAAGAACTGGATCAGTATCTGACCAAGCTCAAGGTGCCCTACCTCGGGAGCTTGCGCGAGGCGCAGAACTATGTGCGCGCCTACGCGCGCGGCATGGGCGTGCTGGAGCTTCCCGAATATCTCGCATGGCCCGATTGGAAGCAGTGGAAACCGATCGGCGAATGGCTCGATAGCAAGCGCAGCCAGCCCTAGGGGTCAGCCCGCGCTTGGGCTTTCGATCTGCGCGTCAGGATACTCAACTCCGCCACCAGCTTCAGCGCCGCAGCGGATCAGTCGCTGTTGGATGCGGCGATCGGCGCTTCCTTGAATTTGCCGCATAGCTGCAAGGGCGGCAATTGCGGCTCATGCCGCGCGCGGCTGCTGCAAGGGGACATCTATTATCCCAATGGCCAGCCCCTGGGAATATCCCCGGCCGAAGCCGCCGCAGGGTTTGTGTTGCTGTGCCAGGCGCGCCCACGCAGCGATGTTTATATTGAAACCTTCCAGGTCACTACACCGGAGCAAGCCCTCATCAAGCGGCTGCCCGCGCGCATCGAGCGCTCGCTGCCCCTGTCGCACGATGTCATGGGCCTGTACCTCAAGCTGCCGGCCGCAGAAGACTTCCATTTCGAGGCCGGCCAGTACCTCGACGTCATATTGCCGGGCGGCCGGCGCCGCAGTTTCTCCAT
>JANYIY010000419.1 GCA_025358615.1 Gammaproteobacteria bacterium
CTCTGGAAAGGGGTGTGCGAAAGTGGGTGTTGGCGCACACGCTGATCTCCTTTGTTTTCAACGCGTCCATCCTGGGCTTTGCAATCAACGTGACCGCAGGTCTGATCGGCGGAAATTGATGCCGGGTCTCATGGAGACGGTCCTTTGACCATATCGCCGCCCTTCATGACGAAGGCCACCGACTGTAGACGGGTCACATCAGCGAGGGGATCCCCGGTGACAGCGATGAGATCGCCGTAACGTCCGACCGCGATGGCGCCGACATCCGCGGTCCGGCCGAGCGCTTCGGCGGCATTCGCGGTGGCCGCCTGAATCGCCTGCATCGGCGTCATTCCCCACTTGACCATGGTGGCGAACTGCCGCGCGTTATTACCGTTGGGATACACGCCCGCGTCGGTGCCGAAGACCATCTTGACCCCGGCTTTGACCGCGGCCTGGAAGGTTTGTCGCTGCTTCAAGCCGATGCTTCGTTCCTTTGCTAGCGATTCCTTGAACATGCCGTTCTTCTCACCCTCCGCCAAAATGTAGTCGTCATTGTAGATATCCATCGAGAACCAAGTGCCGTGTTGCTTGGCGAGGGCAAACGATTCTGCATCCGCCAGGCTGCCGTGCTCAATGGTATCTACGCCGGCGCGAATGGCATCGTTGATTCCCGCCGTGCCGTGGGCATGCACCGCGACCCGCAGGCCCAGCATATGTGCTTCATCGACCAGGGCCTGCATTTCCGCGAGATCGTATTGTTGTCCACCCACCGTATCGGTCTTGGAGAACACGCCGCCGGTGCCGCAGAATTTGATGACCTCGGCGCCGTACTTACGCAGCTTGCGGACGGTCGCGCGAATCTCTGTGGGGCCGTTCGCCACCGCCGGCTCGGGCACCGAAATCGACGGCGGAAATTCCGTGTCGTCGCAATGGCCGCCGGTTGCCCCGATGGCGTAGGTCGCCGGAACAATGCGCGGACCCGGCACGAATCCCTGCTCAATGCCCTGCTTGATGGCCACATCGTCGTAATTGCCGGAGCCAACGTTGCGAATGGTGGTGAAGCCCGCTTCGACGGTCTTTTTGGCATTGGCGACGCCGACAACCGTCCAGAAATTGTCGGTGAACTCCAAACCGTGATAGCCGCCGTACCGCGGATCGGACGTAATGTGGGTGTGCATATCGATCAGCCCTGGCAACAGGGTCATGCCGGGGAGATCGACGCGGCGCGCACCGGGCGTTATGGCCGATCCTTGGGCGGCGACAGCGGTGATCCGACCATCGACGATGGTAATTTGCGGATGATCGACTACGCGTCCTGCCAGCACGTCGATCATGTGATCCGCGCTTACCACCACTGTGTCGGCCAATGCCGGGGCCGCGCCGGCGCCGGCGCACAGGCTGAGCAGTGTGATGCGCAAAAATAGTGCCGCTTTCATTGTCATTTCGTAGTCCTCGATGTGGAAATCATTGTAAGGCCGGTGCCGCAGGCTCTACTGCCGGCATGAGAACGTCAAGACGCGGCGGCTCCGCGTCGCGCACCCAGGCAAAGGCGACAATGTGCTCGAGAATATGCTGCACGTAGGCGCGGGTCTCGGAGTAGGGGATATTTTCCATCCATACATCGGCATCCATGGCTGCGGTCGGCCGCCAACGAGCCACGGGCGCCGAGCCGGCGTTGTAGGCTGCCAGGCCAAGAACCAGCTGGCTTGAATGACGGTCGAGCAACTCCCGCAGATACACGGCGCCCAGAGGCACTGCTTGGGCGGGTTCGAACAAGCCCTCTTTACCTGGAGGCGCCAGATGCCACCGGCGCGCGACCGCCGCGGCAGTGGAAGGCAGCATTTGCATCAGTCCGCGCGCATCTGCGCGCGATACGGCGTCCTTGCGGAACAGGCTCTCTTGGCGCATCACGCCCCAGATCCAGTCGACGGGAACGCCGGCTAGCTGGCTGGCACTCGCCACCACGTCGGGAAATGGACGCGGATAGCGGAGTCGAACGTCGTCCCACTCCGCGGCCTGCGCCAGCATGGCGATGGACTGTGCATACCATTCCCACCGAAACGCGAGATGCGCCGCCTGAACTTTGACGGCAGGCTCGGCGCCGCCCAACGCGGACGACCATTCGACGCCTGCCTCATCGGTCATGGCGCAGGCGAGCAGTTCGTGCGCTCGTACGATGCCGCCGTCGGCCGCGATGGCCGTCTGTGTGTTGACGTCATCCGGTGAGGGGCGTGCATTCAAGCTGTAACCGCGATGCAGGCGGTCGGCCGCGAGATAGCCGTAATAATCCCGCAGACCGGCGAGCTCGCTGAAAAGCGCCGCCGCCGCCTCAGGTCCCGCGGTCGCTGCTACGGCTCTGGCGCGCCAGTAGCGCCAGCGGGGCTGGGTGGCAAGCGTTGGGGGCATGTGCTCGATCCAGCGCAGGGCCTTCGCATAGTCGCCGTTCCACAATGCCGCTCGAACGCGCCATTCCTCCACCTGAGTGTCTTCGGCCGCTGTGCCGACGGCCGCCGTGGCGACGGCGTCGAATTTTTCGACAGCCCGCGGATCGTGGTCGTAAGCGGCATCGAGCGCGGCTGTGCGCCGCATCCGAGCCGCAAGCTCGGGGGTGAGTTCTCGCCCCGCAAGCAGCAAGGGCAATAAATTGGCAGCGGCCGCCGAGTCAATGCGCGCGAGTTTGTCGAAGCCAGCAGCGAGGGCGTCCGGCTCCACGGGTAGCGCCGGATGGACTGCCAACACCGTCAACGCGGATTTCGGCGCCTCCAGCAGGTCCGACCACTGCAGCAATGCGACGCTACGCGCCACCGGTACTTCGGCCATGAACGCGCGCGCCAGACGCGGCTGGTCGGCAGCCAGTGCTGCACGAACTTTGGCTTCCGCGAGCGCGGGAGTGATGAGATTTTGCCGGTGCAGCCAAGCGAATGCATCAGTGCACTCGGGCATGGGTTTGAGCGCCAGCGTCCAGCGTGCCAGGACGGCGGCACCCAACCCCTCCGTGTCGCCCGTGGTCAATCGTCCCTGG
This sequence comes from Gammaproteobacteria bacterium, assembly GCA_025358615.1. Taxonomy (GTDB): domain Bacteria; phylum Pseudomonadota; class Gammaproteobacteria; order Steroidobacterales; family Steroidobacteraceae; genus Bog-1198. The sequence goes on from JANYIY010000419.1 coordinate 3,005, forward strand.
AGCCGATCGCACACCAGCAGCGGGTCGGTGACATCCACCGAACGTGGCAGGAACTGATCCCAGCGTTGCCGCTCGGCCAGACTCGCCAACCAGTCGTGCCGCAAGCCACGGGCCACCGGTTGTGATGCGTGGGCTTGAAGAAAGGCATCGATTGCGCCGTCCACTGACTCGTCCGGTCTTTGTCTGAGGTCGCGCCGCAACCTGGCGGCGACCAGGTAGTCGTGGATTACGTAGGCTTCAAGCGCCGCAGGATCCGGCAGTTCCGGCAGGTTTTGACGCACGCGCTGCATGGCGGCGATGAAAAGCTGACGGGTGTCCTCGGAAGCCGCGGCAGCCGCAGTGAATTGCCCGGACGTCAGGCAAAGCAACAGGAGGGAAATGAATTTTAAATAGGGTGACATATTCGCAGTTTAGGCGTTAGCCGCGATTCGCGCTGCAATCGACGCGAGACCGTGGTTGAATACGGGCCTAATGAAATCGAAAGTAGTGGCGATTCTCGAGACTCGCACTGGAGCGCATTTGGGCGAGCTGATCGCGCGCCGCGGCGGAATACCTCTGCTGGCGCCGGCGCTCGAGGAAGTGCCGGATGTAGATGCTGGTGCAGTCGCCGCAATGCTTGCGCAGTGGCGCATCGCGCCCTTCAAAATGGTCGTATTCCAAACCGGCGTCGGCACGCGCGGCCTGTTTCAGGCCACCGATACGGCGGGTCTGTCGGGCGAACTCCTGCAATGGCTGGCCTCCTCGGTCGTGGTGGTGCGCGGACCGAAGCCGGTCGGCGAATTGAACGCGCGTGCAGTTCGT
>JANYIY010000438.1 GCA_025358615.1 Gammaproteobacteria bacterium
GGTGATGGACATGTTTCCGCATACGACGCACGTCGAATCTATCGCAGTATTCGAAGGTCCCGCATGAGTCTGGGTCCGCTGATGGTGGACATCGCCGGCACGGATTTGAGTGCCGAGGATGTTGCAGTGCTCGAGCACCCGCAAGTGGGCAGCGTCATCCTGTTCTCGCGCAACTATCGCGATCCGGCACAGGTCGCCGCGCTCACTGCTGCCATCCGCGCCGTGCGCTCGCCCCATTTATTGGTCGGCGTGGACCATGAAGGCGGCCGGGTGCAGCGTTTCCGGGAGGGCTTTACCCGTCTTCCCGCTGCGCGGCTCTTGGGCAGACGCTTCGATGAGGACCGTCGCGATGGACTCAAGCTGGCGCAGTCGGTGGGCTGGCTATTGGCCTGCGAATTGCGGGCGGTGGGTGTCGATTTCAGCTTTGCGCCTTGCGTCGACCTCGACTATGGGGTGAGCGAGATCATCGGCGATCGCGCGTTTCACAGCGATCCGGACAGCGTGGCGGCACTCGGGGTGGCGACCATGCTGGGCATGCGCGAGGCGGGAATGGCGGCCGTCGCGAAGCATTTCCCCGGCCATGGCGCGGTGGTAGCCGACTCGCACGTTGCGCTGCCGGTCGACCGGCGCGAGTTTGTCGATTTGGAGGCGGATATCCGTCCGTACCGCCCTCTGATCGACAATAACCTTGCCGGAATCATGGCCGCGCACGTGGTGTTTCCCGGGGTGGATGAACTGCCCGCCAGCCTGTCGCGGCGCTGGATCTCGCGGGTGTTGCGCAATGAAATGGGCTTCCACGGCTGTGTGTTCGCGGACGATCTCACCATGGCGGGCGCCGCTGCTTTCGGCGACGTGGTCGCGCGAGTGCACCTGGCTCTCGCCGCAGGTTGCGACGTCCTGCCCATTTGCAACGATCGCCATTCCGTAGAATTGGCCTTGCAGGCGCTGGGGCCGAATGTTGAATCCGCGGCGTCGCAAGCGCGGCTGGTGCGGATGCGCGCCCGCGGGGAGGCGCTCGCAGACCTGCACGCGAATGCGCATTGGCAGGAGACTGTGGGGCGGATCGCCGACCTGTCGGCCATACCGCCATTGGTACTGACCGAAGGAAAGGCATGACCGGCTTTGACCTCAATTTATATCGCCGCCTGGTTGAGACCTCGCCCGAGGGCGTGGTGCTCGTGGATGGGCAAAATCCGGAGCATCCAGTCGTCTATGTAAATCCCGGGTTCGCAGCGTTGACTGGTTATTCGGCGGCGGAACTGATCGGCCGCAATTTACGGCTGTTGCAGCGGGACGATCGCGAGCAGGACGGTCGGCATCGGCTGCGTGAAGCCATGGATCGGGGCGAGACTTGCCGCGTGCTGCTGCGAAACTACCGCAAGGACGGCACGGTATTTTGGAACGAGATGACGATTCTACCGCTGCTCGGCGCGGACGGCAGGGTCACGCACTTCGCGGGTCATCACCGAGATGCAGGCGAGCGGCTGCGCATCGACCCAAAGCTCACCCGGGATTCGTTGAGCGGCGCGCATCAACCGACCGCCGTGGCGATCCGCGACGATCGCTTGACCGGCCTGTTCACCTTGTCCTATCTCGAGGAATTGTTGAAGCGCGATTGGGCGGTTGCACAGCGCGAAAAACGCAGTATTGCGCTGTTTGCCGTCGATATCGATGCCCTGGACCTGTACAACACCACATTCGGCAGGGGTGCCGGCGATTCGATGATCCGCCGCGTGGCGCACGTCGTGTCCGGATGTCTGCGCCGCTCGAGCGATGTCACGGCCCGCATCGACGGCGGAAGCTTAATTGCATTTGCGCCGGGCCTCACGCATGAGCAGGCGCTGCGCATCGGCCAGCTCATGGCTGAAAGAGTCAGAGACATGAGAATCCATCATCCGCGTTCGGCGGTTGTGCGCTACGTCAGCGTGAGCGTGGGCGTGTGCGCAGCGGTCCCCGACCCTGCCGACAACCCAGAAGCTCTGCTGCAGAAGTCGCAGGCACAATTGCAGGTCGCGAAGACGTCCGGGCGCAATCAAGCGGCTTGAGGAGGCTGGAACATGCATTTTACTCGTGCGATTGTCCGCCCGCCGGCGCGTAGCTTCGCAGCGGGATTGTCGAGCGCTGCCGAAGGTGTACCCGACCTCGACCGAGCGCTCGAGCAACATGCGGCCTACGTCCGGGCGCTGCGTGACTGCGGTCTGCAAGTCACCCAATTGGAAGCGGATGAAGCCTATCCCGATGGAACTTTCGTCGAGGATACGGCGATAGTCACCGGGCGCGGCGCTGTGCTGACGCGTCCCGGCGCACCAAGCCGCGCCGGCGAAGTGCGCGGCATCGCAGCGTGCCTACGGAATTTCTTTGCGAATCCCATGCTCATCGAGCCACCGGGTACCGTGGACGGCGGCGACATCTGCGAGGCGGATGGACATTTTCTGATCGGCGTCTCGGCACGCACCAATCCGGCGGGCGCACAGCAACTGACGGAGCATCTGGCTCGAATGGGGTATACCGCGAGCGTTATCGATATCAAAGCCAACCCGGCGCTGCTGCATCTCAAGAGCGGCATCGCCTACTTGGGCGAGGGCGCATGGGTTGCGGACAGTGCGGTGGAAGGAGAGTTGCGATCTCAGCCCGCCATCGAAGTCCGGGATCTGATGCTGGTGCCCGCGGTCGAAGCCTACGCCGCGAACTGCGTGCGGGTGAACGAGGTCATATTCGCAGCGCAGGGCTACCCGCAAATGCGCACCGTGCTCGAGTCGAGGGGCTACCGTGTGGTGGCTCTGGAGATGTCGGAATTCAGAAAAATGGACGGAGGCTTAAGCTGCTTGTCGCTGCGCTTCTAGAAGCGTGAACAGAGTCTCATTGCCGCGGCCCCTCACGCCGCGCTCGGCTTGAAATAAGACAACTGCACGGCAGCGCAGCAAGAATTCTGTTACGAAGGGGCGGATGAATATCCGCACGAAAATGATTTCGCTCCTGGCGCTGCTGTTTACGGTCCTGATCGTCCTCGAGATCGCGGTCCAAAAGCAGGTGCTGATGCCGAGCTTTGCCCAGCTCGAGCGGGAGGACGCGGAAACGTCGATGAAGCGCATCGGCTATGCGCTCGATATGACACTGGAGAGCCTCGAGTTGTCGGCGTCGGACTGGGGCAATTGGGCCGACGTGTATCAATTCGTGCAGTCGCCCAAGGCGGCGTTCGTCGACGCCAACATCACCCCCGCGGCATTCAAGCAGCTCAAGGTGAATGCCATTCTCATCGTCGATTTGCACGGCGACTACGTTCTATCCAGTGCGCGCAACTTGGACACCGGTGAGCTGTTGGATATCGACCTGGCGGCGCGCAATGCCTTGCCGCCGGACTTTCCGTGGCGCGACAACTTGAGCGAAGGCAAATCCGCCAGGGGGCTGCTGCGTACCAATAAGGGCATCATGATGATTGCGGCCGCGCCGGTGCTGGACGGCAGCGGCGGCGGGCAGCCGTTGGGGATGGTGCTCATGGGCAGGCTGCTCACGCTGGCCCAGGTGCAGATGATCGGGGCGCAGGCGCAGGCGGATCTTGCCATGTCGCGCGACCCGCTAGTCGAGGGTGACGAACTGATTACCGAGGGCGCCGCGGCGACGCAGGTTGCCAAGAACTTCAGGGATATCTACAACAGACCGCTGATGAGCTTTCGCGTTGCGGTGCCGCGCAGAATTACCGAGCGCGGCCAGGGAGCGGTGACCTACGCGTCGCTCTACCTGATTGCGGCAGCCGTCACCGTGTTGGTGCTGCTGGTGGTTGCCCTCAATCGCATCGTGCTAAAGCCGCTGGCGCGGGTGACGCGGCACGCGGTAGCGATCGGCGAGGGCGCGGACCTTGGGGCACAGCTCAATATTCCGGGCCGCGATGAGATCGCGATGTTGGCACGCGAATTCGATCGAATGGTGGAACGGGTGGCGGATTCCCGCCGGCAGCTCGTCGATCAGTCGTTCCAGGCCGGGTTCGCGGAATTGGCCAAAGGCGTGCTGCACAATCTCGGCAACGCCATGACGCCGCTGGGCGTGCGCCTCTCCAAACTCGGCGACCGCCTGCGCGACGCGCCGGCGGGCGAAGTGGAACTCGCCTTCGCCGCACTGTCGGCGGAGTCTGCCGGAACGACGCGTCGCGCCGATTTGGAAGAATTCTTGCGCCTGGCGTCCCGGGAATTGGCAGCCAGCGTCAAGGAGGCGCAAGCCGATGTCGCCGTGGTGCAACGCCAGTCCACCATCGTGCAGACAGCATTGACCGAATTGATGCGCTCCACGCGCAACGCACATGTGGTCGAGTCGGTGCGCCTGCCCGAACTAGTGGCTCAAACATTGGAAATCGTCCCCGATGCCGCCCGCCAGCGGCTGGTCGTCGAGTCGGATGAGTCCTTGCGCAAGGTCGGCGCGGTGCAGGTGGCACGCACCGTACTGCGACTGATACTGCAGAACCTGATCATCAACGCGGCAGATGCCGTGCGCGATGCGGGCCGCGACCGCGGCGTGTTGCACTTCGCCGCCGAAATCGTCCCGGGCGAAGACAGCGAGCAGTTGCATCTGCACTGCAAGGACGACGGCGTGGGAATCTCGGCCGACAATCTGCAACGCGTCTTCGACAAAGGATTCTCCACCAAATCCCGCGACACCAACTACGGAATCGGTTTGCACTGGTGCGCCAACGCCATCGGCGCGTTGGGCGGGAGAATTTGGGCGGCGAGCGACGGCCCAGGCTTGGGTGCGTCCATGCATTTGATGTTGCCGTTGCCGGCGCGCTCGAGCGCGCCGAATACTTAAGGTCCTGTGAGGTTGCCTGTGTCCGACAAAAAAAGATTGCCGATTCGTGTCCTCATCGCCGATGATGAAGCCGAGGTGCGTGACGCCTATCGGCAAATTCTGCTCGATACCGACATGAGCAGCGAGACGGCGGTGTTTCACAATCTGCGTGAGCGCCTGTTCAGCAAAAACGCGCCGGAACAAGTGGCCAAAATTCTCGCTCCGAGCGAAATCACATTCGCGCCCGTGTTCTGCGTGGGAGCAGAAGAGGCGGTAGCGGCCGTACGTGACGCGCTGGCCGCTGAGGAGCCTTACGCGGTGGCCTTTCTCGACATGCGCATGCCGCCGGGCCCCGATGGCGTGTGGGCGGGGGCGCGGATTCGAGAGCTCGATCCCGCCATCGAAATTGTAATATGCACAGCCTATTCGGACGTCGACCCGCGCGATATCGGCGGCCTGGTGCCGCCGGAGGAGAAGCTTTCGTATCTGCAAAAGCCGTTTCATCCGCACGAAATTCGCCAGATGACCATATCGCTGGCCAGCAAGTGGCGATCTGAACATCGCATCGTCAGGCTGGCGTACTTCGACGCGCTGACGGGCCTGCCCAACCGGGAGCAATCGCGCAATCGTTTGAACAGTGCGCTGCTGGCGGCGAAGCAGCATCAACGCATGCTGGCGGTGCTGTATCTCGATCTCGACAACTTCAAGCGGGTCAACGACACGCTGGGCCACGCGGTGGGCGATGAATTGCTGTGCCAGGTGGCCGCCCGGTTACGGACCTCGTTGCGCGCCGATGACACGACGGACGATCAGCCCACCTCGCGCTCGAGCCACATTGCGCGCCTGGGCGGCGATGAGTTCATCGTGATACTTCCGAACATACGTTCCGCGGACGATGCGGCGGCGGTTGCTGGGCGCCTCATTGCGGAGCTGCAGGAACCGATGCGCCTCGCGTTGCATACCTTGGTGGCCACACCCAGTGTGGGCGTCGCGATGTTCCCGGCGGACGGCGTAGAAGTGGACACCTTGCTGCGTAACGCCGACCTCGCCATGTATTTCGCGAAGCGCAAGGGCCCCGGCATGTTCGCCTTTTTCGATGCCTCCATGAACGATGCCGCGCTGCATCGCTTTACGCTGGAGGCGAAGTTGCGCGGCGCCCTGGAGCGCGGCGAGTTCACCTTGCACTATCAGCCGCAGTTCGACGTCCGCACCGGAGGTGTTTCCGGCATGGAGGCGCTGCTGCGCTGGACCAATGACGAGCTGGGCGTGGTGCCGCCCGCCGAATTCATCCCGGTGGCGGAGGAGACGGGCCTCATCTTAAGCATCGGAGAATGGGTGCTGCGAAGTGCCTGTCAGCAGGCCAAGATATGGGTTGATGAAGGGCTGCCGGTGGCTCGCATGGCGGTCAATGTGTCGGGCCGGCAATTCGTGCTCAAGGATTTCCCGCAGCTGGTGGCTGCCATCGTCAAGGAGACCGGTATCGAAGCTTCGATGCTGGAGCTCGAAATCACCGAGTCGGTGGTGATGAAGGACGAGGCCTGGGCGGAACAGGCATTGGCCCAATTGAAGGAGCAGGGGGTAATGCTGGCCATCGACGATTTCGGGACGGGCTATTCGAGCTTCGGCCGCTTGCGCCACCTCGCCGTGGATCGGCTGAAAATCGATCGGTCGTTCATGACCAGCCTGATCGATTGCAGCGATGATCGCGCCATTGCGGCGGCCATCATTGAGATGTCGCGCTCGCTGCGGATCAATGTCACGGCCGAGGGGGTCGAGAGCTTTCCACAGCTGCTGGTCCTGCAAGAGCACGACTGCCATGAGGCACAGGGCTTTCTGTTCAGCCGGGCCTTGCCTGTCGCCGAAGCACACAAGCTCCTGCGCCGCGCTGCCGAAACTACCGACGGAACGCGTACGCAACGATTGAGGTCGCTGATCGGGTAGCCGCCTGGGGTACACTGGGATGCAGCGAACGCTGCGCAACCTTGGGCAGCTTCGATGGATTTAGGACTCGAGAATCGACAAGCACTGGTGACCGGCGCCTCGCGCGGGTTGGGCCGGGCAATCGCTGCCACTTTGGCGGCGGAAGGCGCGCACGTGGTAGCGGTGGCGCGCAACCTCGAGCGATTGAACGATCTCGTCGCCTCGAGCTCGGGTGGCCGCG
>JANYIY010000459.1 GCA_025358615.1 Gammaproteobacteria bacterium
ACATCGACTCAATGTCGATGGTGTTGCCGGACTGCAGACCCAAGTAGTCCTCGACACCGCGCTGGCCGAGCCTGGCTCGCCTCTGCTGCTGCCCAACTCACCGCGCGGCAGCTAGAATCCGCCATGTCCTTCATTCTCGACGCACTCAAGAAATCTGAACTCGAACGGCAGCGGCAAACCGTGCCGGGGTTGATGGACACCCGCTTAGGGGTGCGGCGGCGCCCGTTGCCACGCTGGGCGATTGCCCTAGGCGCGCTGCTGGCGATCAATCTGTTGGTCTTGACCTATGTGCTGATGAGAAAAAGCACAGCCGCCCCGCAGGCATCGCGGTCCGCGCAGAACGCATCGCCCCTAAGGTCGGACGCGCCGACGCCAGTGACGCCCGAGCCGGCCCCCTTCAGTCCGCTGGATGCCGCGCCGCAGTATGCGCCCGAGATCCCGGTCACGATCGCAGCGGACAAGGCAACCACGGCGGACAAGCCGGCCGCTCGCCCCATCCGCCGGGCGGACCCGCTGCTGTCCGATGAGGACGCCCAAGCAGACAACCAGGAAGTGCTGCCCTCCATCAGTGAATTGAGCTTGAGCGGCGCGCAGGCCCTCCCCGACTTGCACCTCGATGTGCATGTGTATGGCACGAGGGCAGCCGAGCGCTTCGTGTACATCAACATGCGCAAATACCACGAGGGGTCCGCCCTACAGGAGGGGCCCGTCGTCGAGCGCATCCGGCGCGACGGGGTCGTGCTGAATTACCAGGGCCTGCGATTCATTCTGCCGCGGCAGCCGTGACCCCGCTGGGCTGGGGCGACTGCGCCAACCAGGCTACTCGGCCAGCACGAAGGTCACTTTCAAGCGAACCCGGTACTCGGTGATCTTGCCCTTGACGATGACTAAATCCTGGCTCGCCACCCAGGCGCCCGCGACATTCTTCAAGGTCTTGGTGGAGCGCTTCACGCCGTTCTCGATGGCGTCATCGAAACTCTTCTTGGAAGAGGCGATGATCTCCGTGACTCGTGCGACTGATGTCATGTTCGGCTCCCGCGTTTCTTGAGGTTTAAGCGCTTCATCCTGACAGAGATAGCCGCAGTCGTACAATCGGTGGTACGGTTTGCGGATGTATCCGTTTCTCGCACGCTTGTCGGTGACGGCGCTCATGTCGCTGGGGCAGTGCGCCGTCGCTCTAGCGGGCACGATCGACGGTGCCATCTCATTCCCGAGCGAGCACGTCCCATCAATGACGGTGTACCTCACCGACCTAGACAGCTCGCGAGTGCGCACCCTGCAATTGGCCCGCGGCCAGACCCTTTTCAGCGTCGATGTGCCCACCGGACGCTACCGGGTGTTTCTGGCGCCCAACGAGGCCGGTGCGCCCAATATCTACGGCGCATACACCCAGTACAGCTTATGTGCGAAGCGTGAGACCGGCACTTGCGAGGATCACGCGCTGGTTGAAGTGACGGTCACCGCGAAGACGCGGCACAGCGCAGTGACCATCGACGATTGGTACCTGACCGATGAAGTCGCCGAGCAGATCGATCATATCCGCGGCATCGCATCGAGCAGCGCCTTCGACTCCGAGCCCATGAGCGCACCGCGATTTTCCGAATACCCAAGCGTGCCGTCAGATGTCCCCGTGCCGCCGAAGGTCGATCTTGTCGGAAGCGAATTGTCCGAGGAGGACCGCGCGCTGCTGCAAGTCGCGCTGGCGAACGGCCCGAACTTCGCCGGACAAGTCACCGCGACGCTTGCGAGCTGCGGTCTGGCTTGCGGCCACCTGCTGCTGCTCGATTGGCGCAGTGGGGCGGTACGGCACGTGACTGCGACCAATCCGCCGGCGGAGATGCAAGCGGCGCTGCCATGCAGGCCGGAAGAGGCGCTGCTGTTCCGGCGCGACAGCAGGCTCCTCATCATGACTCGGGTGCGCGGGACCGAAGTGGTCACCCAGTATTTCGTGTGGAATCAAAATAATGCAGCGCTGCTGCCGAGCGGCGAATATCAGCGAACTTCACAGACGTTCTGCGCCGTTGCGGCGCGTTAGGCCCGATCATGCGATGATTGAGCCATGCGCAAAATCTTAACGCTAACCATGAGCGGCTTGGTCACCGTGCTGCCGTTGGCGCTGACCGTGTACGTGATTTGGTGGCTGGTGAACACCGTCGAGGGATGGCTGCGGCACGCGCTGATTGCACTCGGTATCATAAGCCCGCAGCACTACTGGCCCGGCCTCGGACTGATCGCCGGTTTCCTGCTGCTGCTGGCCGTCGGCAGCCTGGTCAACGCCTACGCCGGCAAGATTTTCCTGCGTTATTGGAACGACTTTCTCGGACGGATTCCGTTTGTGAAAACGCTGTACGGCGGTTTTCGCGATGTGGTCAGCCTGTTGCCGTCCGGCAGCGGCGAGAAGCGTGACTTGCAGCGCGTGGT
>JANYIY010000464.1 GCA_025358615.1 Gammaproteobacteria bacterium
CCCGCCGCGCCTGGGCGCGATATTTACACGGTTTCGCGGCTAAATCGCGAGGTCAGAGTGCTGCTGGAGCGCGGTTTCGGCAGCCTCTGGCTGGAGGCGGAAATCTCCAATTTCTCGCGCCCGAGTTCCGGACACTGGTATTTCTCGCTCAAGGACGCCGCCGCACAGGTCCGCTGCGCCATGTTCAGACAGCGAAATATGTTGTGTGCCTTCACGGTACGCGATGGGCAAAAGGTCCTGGTTCGAGCCCGCATCGGACTGTACGAACCGCGCGGCGAGTACCAGCTCATCGTCGATCACTTGGAGGACGCCGGACTCGGCGCCCTGAAGCGGCAATTCGAGGAGTTGAGCGCCAAGCTGGCTGCGGAAGGGCTATTCGCCGCGGAGCGCAAACGCGCCCTGCCAAGCCTGCCGAGACGCATCGGCGTCATCACCTCGCCCACCGGCGCCGCGGTCCGCGACATCCTGCATGTGCTGGCGAGGCGCTTTCCTGCGGCAGCGGTACTCATCTACCCGGTCCCGGTACAGGGCGCGCAAGCGGCGGCAGAAATCGTCGCGGCGCTCGAGCTCGCCTGTCGCCGTGCCGAATGCGATGTGTTGATATTGGCTCGCGGCGGCGGATCCTTGGAGGACCTTTGGGCTTTCAATGACGAGCGCCTGGCCCGCGCCATCGCGGCCGCTTCCATCCCTGTGGTCACCGGCATCGGCCACGAGGTCGATTTCACCATTGCCGACTTTGCCGCGGACATGCGTGCGCCGACGCCGTCCGCCGCCGCGGAACTGGTGGTTCCCGATGCCGAAGAATGGCGCAGCGCCTTCGTGCGTTTCGGTACGCGCCTGCAGCGCGCCATGCAGCGTCGGTTGCAGTCGCATGACGAGCGCCTGCGTTGGCTGATGGGTCGTGCCGCGCTCGTGAGTCCCGCCGCGCGCTTGGTAGCTCAGGCGCAGCGCCTGGATGAGCTCGAGCAATCCCTGGTGCGGGCGCTGCGGCGCCGACTTCAGGAGCATGGCGAGCGCTTGCGCTGGCTGACGCGACGGGCGGCACTGGTGAGCCCGTCCACTCGACTCACACAGCAGCTCGAGCGGCTGAGGAACTTGACACAGCAGCTGCAGCGGGCGGGGCGGCTAACGATCAGTTCGCGGCGCGAAAAGTTGCTGCCCCTCATCCGCACCCTGAATGCCGTCAGTCCCCTCGCAACCTTGGAGCGCGGCTACGCCATCGTCAGCGTGGAGGGCGGCGACATCCTGCGCGACGCGGCGCAAGCCAGGCCGGGTACCCTCATCGAAGCGCGGCTGGCGCGGGGCCGGGTTCGTGCCAAGGTCGAGGGAGCGTCATGATGCGGCGCGGGCCGCTCGACCGCCCGGCAAAGCGCGTCGCGCTCATTGCCGCGAGCGTTGCGCTCATCGCAGCGAGCGCCGCCCTGATAGCGGCATGGCCTGCGTCCGCGTTGGCCTTTGATTTGCCGCATGAGAATGCGGTGCCGGGAGGAGTCAAAATCGTGCGCCTCGACTCGGCCGATTCCCCCATGCCGTATGCGGACGCCGACGGCCACCGCGCATTGGTGATTCAGGACGGATCCACCTGGCTGGCCGTGATCGGCATTCCCTTGTCCGCGCCGCGCGGGCTGCACCAGCTGATCGTGCGCGGCCCCAACGGCAGACAGGTGCTCGACTATGCCGTGAGCGACAAGCGCTACGCCAGCCAATCCTTGAAGGTCGCGCCCGGTCAGGTCAATCTCTCGGCTGCGGATCTTGCCCGGGTCAACGCGGAAAAAATCCACATTGATCATGCATTGAGTCACTGGTCCGAGCCGCCGCCGGAATCCCTGCGCCTACCCCAGCCGGTACCGGGTCCGCGCAGCAGTTCGTTCGGCTCGCGGCGCATCTTCAACGGCGAGTCGCGCAATCCGCATAGCGGCATGGATATCGCGGCGCCCGCGGGCACGCCGGTCCGGGTACCCATCGCAGGCACCGTTGTCGATACGGGGGCGTATTTTTTCAATGGCAATGCCGTATTCGTCGATCACGGCCGCGGCCTGATCAGCATGTACTGCCATTTGAGCGCCATCGACGTGCAACCCGGGCAACGCCTGGCCGCGGGAACCCGCATTGGCGCCGTCGGAATGACCGGCCGTGCGACCGGACCACACTTGCATTGGGGTCTGATCCTCAACCGCGCCTGGGTCGACCCCGAATTGTTCCAGCCCTAATGATTCTAAATCCCAGTCGCCTCAGCTGGCTCCCAGCATTTGATCGACCGCCACAGGTTCCAGCGACGGCGCTAGTGCGGCCTGACGCAAACGCGCGCTGTGCTCTTGTACGGCAGCGCCGGAGGGCTGCATTTCGATCTGGCCCTGGAAAAACGCGCCCTCGGTGATGCCGACGCGCGGCGCGAACACATTGCCCTTGACCTTCGCGGTGGCGCGGATGCTCACCGACTCGGTCGCATACAGATCGCCCTCCACTTTGCCGTCGATAACGATGACGCGTGCGCGAATGTCGCCCTTCATGGAGCCATCGGTCCCTACGGTGAGGCTTTGGGTGTGCGTGATCGAACCTTCCACGCTGCCCTGAATGATCAGGTCTTCTTGAGCGGACAATTCGCCGCGGAATCGCAGCGTAGGGCCCAACACCGATGCGCGCGGCGCCGCCTCCGGCGCCCGCACTTCGGGCGCACGCGGCTCGGCGGCCCGCGGTGCGGGAGAACGCGGTTCGATGCGCGGCTCGCGCGGCTCAGGACGTGTCACCGCAGGCTCGGGCGCGGCGCCGCGGCCGCTGGGATTGGCATTCAACATGGGGGCATCTCCATCGAGGGGTTTCTTGATGAACCAGGACATTGTTAGGCGGCACTACCGGAAACTTTGAGCGCGCGTGCAGCGACCTCCGGCTTGCCCGCTTGCTGGCCGGCTTTTTTGCCGTCCATGTCGATGCTGCCGCTGAAGTTCGCGCCTTCCATGATGCTCACGGTGGGTGCGTAAATATTGCCGCACACCTTGGCGGTCTCTTTCACGAATACGGATTTTTCGGCCTGCAGGTCGCCGTCGACTGTCCCTTCGACGATGATGAGTTGGGCGCGGATGTTCGCTTTGACCGTGCCTTGCGCACCGACCGTCAGACGCTGCGTATGGGTGATCGAGCCCTCGACGCGGCCCTGAATCAACAGATCCTCTTCGGCGGTCAGATCACCTTTGAAATACAGTGTCGGGCCCAGGACGGAAGCGCGCTCGGTGGCGCTGTTATAAGGATTGCTCATTCAGGTATCTCCGGTGGCGCAACAGGACGGCAGCGGGAGACTACCTGGCATAATCGATTTCGGAGTGAGACTTTGTTCACGATTTCCTTGCGCTATGCGCCGGCGCGCTCAAGGATGTCGCAAAACGCTGACGCAGGACGGATCTGGGCGGCGTCGGATTACTGCGCCGGGCTTGCCGGTGCGGCGGCGGCAGGAGCTGCCGGAGCGGCGGCCTTGTTCGCCTTCACTTTTTTCGGCGGCGGTGTCGTCTCGACCAGGGAAATCAAGGGACAGTTCTGTCCACGCGCCTTGATGGAACTGAACTTGTCGAAACTACTGTCGGAGTTCGATTCGAAGCCCAGCCGCTCGGCGAAAGATAGATCAAAACAGCTGCTCATCAGCGTCGCCTTGTACCATTTTCGGTTCTGCCCCTGAATGAGCACCGTGCGATCGTTGATCACCTGCCAGTTGTAAATGCCGCCGTGATTGGCGAAGGGTATCCGGGTCTCGGGGGCCGGCCTATCGGGGGCCGGCCTACCGGGGGCCGGCTCACCGGCGGCCGGCGTGTCCGGCGCCGCAGGTGTATCGGCGATGGCGGCGGACATCATGAAGCCGGCCAGCATGCCCGACAGGATCTTGATACGCATCATCGCAGCTCACCGTTCCGTTTAGTGCGACTGGGGGTTTTATCGGCGACCGGCAGCACATTCTCCACGCCGTTGAGCTGGCGCTCGATTCGCGAGCGAGATATGAGGCCGCGCACGGATTCGGCGCCTTGGTCGTCGCTCTCCACCACTACGAGATGCATCACACCGACTCCGGAGAAAATTTCGAGCAGATCGGAAATCCTGGCGGTCTGCACAGTCTGCCAGCCCAGCGTCGGCAAGTCCTCCCACTTGGTCATGACGTCGCCTACGCGGATATCCTCGCGGCGGCGCGCATGCGGCCGCTGCGCGAACTGCACCGGTCTCGAGCCCTCGATATCGTAGGAAGTCACCAGACCAATGACGCTCCCCGTCCGAACTACCAGCATGGCACGGACGCCGAGGCGCACCATGTCCGCCAGCGCCTCGTCGATCTGCCAGTCCGGAGCGACGGTAATCGCGATCCTGGTCTTGAAATCCGTCATGACATGCAGCGCCGGATCCCTCAGCCGCAGCTTCTGGTTCTCGGCGGGCTGACGTATGGGCAACACGCCGGCGGTGTGAATTTTTGGCCCATCGGAAAAATCGCTGTTCATAAAAACCCTCGCAGGCCCGACAGGCCAACGACGAACAAACCGACGATCACCGGATCTACGATCGGAGGCATGGCCATAGTCTAGTCCCATCGGCACAGCCCGCCAGCTACTCATGCGCAACCCCTCGATGCACCCGCAAATGCTGCACTGAAGCATGCCCGGGCCGCTTTCCGGCTACCTACATGGGGCCTACCCCGGCTATTTCAGCGACAATTCCAGGCGAACTGTTCCAGCTTGGTTCTTGGCCTTGCCGTTGGCGACCAGGAACACTCGCGCCGGATCGATTTGCGTGCCCATCAATAGCAGCTGCTGCACAGCCATCGCACGCTGTTGCCCCAACGCGGTGAGGTCGGACTCGCTGATCGCAATATGTTCGTGCAATGCCTTGCTCAGAAATTCCGCCTTGGCGGCAGCGAGATCGGGCTTGGCTTTGATGTTCGTGACCGCCTCCGGAAATTTTGGTTCGCTGCCGAAGTCTTTTTTATAGAGCTGCATCAACAACTCCGTCTTCGCTCCCGCATCCAACTGTTCATAGTCCGCAGTAGCCGCCGGCGTTTTCTTACGCGTAGGCGTACCGGACTGCATGTCTCGCACCTCGGTCATGAATCGTGCCTCGATCAATGCCGGTCGATCGAGCTCGTTCACCCACGCAATCGGTATCTCGATCTTGATCTGTGGGCGTTCAGTCAAGGCTTTGACCATTGCGCGGGCCTTGTCGGCAGCGGCGGTGTCGAGCTGTGCCGCTCCCGGGGAAAAATCAATGAATTGCAAATCCGGTCCCCCGCCGAACAAGGAACCGAGCAAGGCGAACGGCGCGGTAACGGCCTTCTCGAGAATATTGAGGAACACCTTCCAAATAATGGGGCCTAAGCGAAATTTTGGATCGTCGAGCG
>JANYIY010000465.1 GCA_025358615.1 Gammaproteobacteria bacterium
CGATTAGTGAGCTCGATCGACTGCACCTGCTCCGGAGACATATACGAGGGGCTACCCGCGATCCCTTCGATGCGCGAGATCTCCGAGTCCGCCACCAAGGCGATTCCGAAGTCGATGATGCGCACGTCGCTATCAAGCGTGAGCATGATGTTGCTGGGCTTGATGTCGCGGTGAATCACGCCGCGGCTGTGTGCGTAGTGCAGTGCCCGCGCCGCCTTGTAGACCAGTTCCACCACGTCGTCGATGCGCAATAGATTGTCCGGCCGGCAGTAAGCCGCCAGAGTGCGGGCGCCGTGCACATGTTCGGTAACGATGTAGCAGTGCCCGTTCTCCTCGCCCGCATCGTAGATCGGCAGAATATTCGGGTGCTGCAACATGCCGACCATGTGCGCTTCGGACAAGAACATCTTGCGCGAGATTTTCTTGCGGTTTTCATCGCCGCTGGCGTCGACGTTGTATACCTTGATGGCGACGTCGCGGCCGTAGTACGGATCGTGCGAGAGATACACGACACCCGTGCTGCCGCGCCCCACCTCGTTGATAATCATGTACTTGCCGATCTTCTCGGGCAACGAGTTGCGGCCGTTCGGGGATTTCGCGTGACTGGTGAGGCGGGTATTGCTCAAGGGTGCGCAGCGTCTATTCAACTGGATGACGGCGCAGGATACTGGTGCGACCCGAGCTAAACTGTGATTTGAGTCGAGGCTTGGGCGAAGTGATCGTAACCGCCGCAAGCGGGCTGGAAATCGCGGCCATCTAGCGACCACGTCACACCGCTGCCGGCCTGAAGTTCACCCACCGCAGTCAATCTTAAGTTCAATCGTGAGGCCGCGGCCGCAAGCTCGGCGAACCGTGCGGCGGGCACCGCGAGCAGCAATTCGTAGTCATCGCCCGCCGCAACCGCCCACTCCCGCGCCTGACTCGCGCTCACCGCCAGCCGCATTGCATCGGACAAGGGCAGGCGCTCAACCGCCACGCGCGCGGCGAGACCGCTGGCTTGCGCCAGCTTCGGCAAATCTCCCGCCAGTCCGTCGGACAGATCCATGACTGCGCTGGCGATCCCGCGTGCCGCAAGCCCGAACTGCACTCTGGGGCTTGGATAGTCGAAACGCTGTATCAGCGCCGCAGTCGCCTCGCTGGCTATCGCTGCCGGCCGCCCGCTGGCAAAGGCAAGTCCGGCGCCGGCATCGCCCAAGGTGCCGGTGACCGCCAATAGATCGCCGTCGTGAGCGGTGTCGCGGCGCAGTGCCATGCCGCGCGGCACATGTCCCAAGAGCTGCACGCTCACCGTCAGCGGGCCCTGGGTGGTGTCGCCGCCGACCAGCGCTACCCCGTGTTCATCCGCCAGATCCAGCAGCCCGGCGGAAAATCGTTCCAGCCAGTGGGCATCGGCGCTCGGCAGCGTCAGCGCCAGCGTTGCCCAAGCGGGGGTCGCTCCCATCGCGGCTAAATCGCTCAAATTGACAGCCAGGGCACGATGGCCGATGGAACGCGCATCCGTACCCGGCAGGAAATGACGTCCCGCCACGATGCTGTCCACGGCAGCGATCAATTCCGTATCGGGCGGCAACGACAGCACCGCCGCGTCATCGCCGATCCCGAGAATCACACCGGACTCAGCAGCGCCGCGAGCCTTAGGCTGGCGCACAAAAAAGCGCCGAATCAATTCGAACTCGCCGAGCGGGTGCGCCGCAGCTTTCATATGACTACACGGAGGGCTGGCCGTACTCGTCTGGGCGCAATTCCCGCGCCGCGCGATCCAATACGGCGTTGACGAATTTATGCCCATCGGTCGCGCCGAATTGCTTGGCCAGCTGCACGGCCTCGGCAATGGCCACTCGGTACGGCAAATCCATGCAGGATGTCAGTTCATGCAGTCCCAGCCACAACACCGCATGTTCTATCGGATCGAGTTCGACCGGAGGGATCTCGCACAGCAGCGCGAGTCGCGTATCCAGAGCCTCGCGCTGCGGCGCAATCGCGGCAATCAGTTCTCGAAAATAGTCGAGGTCCGCGCGATCCGACTCCGGATCCGCGACGAATTGCTTCTGCGTGTCGGACAAGGACCGTGGATTGAGCTGCAGTTGATACAGCGCCTGCAGCACCAGTCGTCGCGCCAGGCTGCGTGCCCGCCGCGCACCAACGGTCATCGCCGCGCCCTTGGCTTTGGCACTGTTCGCGGCCATGGGCTTTATGTATCCAGGCGGCGCAAAAGGTTGGCCATTTCCAGCGCCACCAGGGCGGCATCCGCGCCCTTGTTGCCGGCCTTGCCTCCGGCACGGTCCACCGCCTGCTCCATCGTGTCAGTGGTCAATACGCCGAAGGCAATGGGTACCCCGGTTTCGAGAGCGATGCGGGCGATACCGCCGGCGCATTCGCCCGCCACATAGTCGAAATGCGGCGTCTGGCCGCGGATCACGGCGCCCAAGGCGATGATGGCCTCGTAGCGGCGCGACAGCGCCAGCTTGCGTACCACGATCGGAATGTCGAACGCGCCCGGAACGCGTACGATTTCAATCTGCTTCTCGCCCACCCCATGGCGCTTCAGCGCATCCAGTGCGCCGCGCACCAGCGGTTCCACGACGAAGTCATTGAACCGCGCCGACACGATCACGAAACGCAGATCGCGCGCCAGCAACTCTCCCTCGACTATTTTTGGCTGATCGTTAGGCACAAGACTTTCCTCGCAAGGTTGGCGTCGAAGTATAGCCTCCGCAACGCCTATTCGCCGCCATCGACATAGTTGGTCACTTCCAGATCGAACGCGGCCAGGCCCTGCAGCTGCTTCGGCGCGCTCAGCACACGCATGCGCTTTAGGCCCAAATCCTTGAGAATTTGCGCGCCGATACCATAGGTCCGGATCACGGTGGCACCGGGATGGCGGGTATTGGCATTTTTGGGGTCCAGCAGCCGCACGCTGTCCATAAAATTACGCGCCGTCTCCTCCGGCCGCAGTATCACGATGACTCCCGAGGGTTCACTGGCCACGCGGCGCATGGCGGCGCGCAGCGGCCAGCCTAGCTTGTCGTTTTGAACGCCGATGACGTCGCGCAGCATGTCCTTGATGTGCACGCGCACCAGCGGCGGCAGATCGGAATTCAAGTCGCCTTTGACCAGGGCAATGTGCACGGTCTTGTTGACATGATCCTCGTAGCAGGACAGTTGAAAGGTACCGTACTCGGTCTCGACCGTGTCCTCGTAAATGCGCTCCACCGAACGCTCATTCTTCAAGCGGTAGCGAATCAGGTCCGCGATGGTGCCGATCTTCAAGCCATGCGATTTAGCAAACAACTCAAGGTCAGGCCGGCGCGCCATGGTGCCGTCCTCATTCAGGATCTCGACGATCATGGCGGCCGGAGAAAATCCCGCCAGCCGCGCCAGATCACAACCGGCCTCGGTGTGGCCGGCGCGGGTCAGCACGCCGCCGGGTTGCGCCATCAGCGGGAACACATGTCCCGGCTGGCGCAGGTCCTCGGGCCTGGCATTCGGACCCACCGCGGTCTTGACGGTGTGTGCGCGATCGTGCGCCGATATTCCCGTGGTCACGCCCTCTGCGGCCTCGATCGACAGAGTGAAGTTGGTGCGATGCGTGCTGTCGGTGTCGCTCACCATCAGCGGCAGGCGCAACTGGCGGCAGCGCTCGCGCGTCAGCGTGAGGCAGATGAGCCCGCGGCCGTAGCGCGCCATGAAATTCACATCCTCGGGGCGCACGTTATCCGCAGCCATGATCAGGTCGCCTTCGTTTTCACGATCTTCGTCATCCATGATCACCGCCATCTTGCCGCGGCGCAGGTCCTCGAGAATCTCGTCGATGGTATTGAACGCAGGCATGAAACTTACTCTTCGGTTTCTGACATGAGCCGATCCAGGTATCGCGCGATCACGTCGATTTCGATATTGACGCCGTCGTCGACCTTAAGCTCACCCAGTGTGGTGACCTTAAGCGTATGCGGAATGATATTGACGTCGAAGCGACGACCGTCGACTTTGTTGACGGTGAGGCTCACGCCATTGATGCATATCGAGCCCTTCGGCGCCACGAAGCGCATCAGGGATTCCGGCAGCTCAAACTCCATTCGCCATGACCTGGCATCGTGAACCAGTGTTCGCAGCTTGCCCACCGCATCGACATGTCCGCTGACCATATGGCCGCCCAGCGCATCCCCGGCCCGCAAGCTCGGTTCCAAGTTGACCCTCGACCCGGGCGTTAGGGTTCCGAGCGTGGTCTTCGCCATGGTCTCGCGCGATACATCCGCGTAGAAGCACGTGCCCTCCTTGCGAGCCACCGTCAAGCAGGCGCCCTGCACGCTCACGCTGTCGCCTAATGCGATGCGCGAATCCTCGAGCGCCGCCGCGTCGATTCCCATTTCCAAGTCGCCGCCCTTCTCCGTCAAGCAGCTGAGGCGGCCGGTGGCGATGATAATTCCGGTAAACATGATCGGGCGTCCGTCTCCTAGCTGTGCTTTGGAATCAAAATGAGGCGTAGGTCCTCGCCCATGCGCCGCACGTCCTGAATGTCGAAGGCCGGCAGCGAGCCCGGCGGTCCCATACCGCTCACGTGCAGCAGCGGAGCTGCATCGGCGCCGAGCAGCATCGGGGCGATGTACAGCAGCAGTTCATCCACCAGGCCCGCCGACACGAAGGCTCCCGCCAGCCGCGGCCCGCATTCCACCAATAATTCGTTGACCTCGAGTTCGGCCAACCGCGCAGCGACGGCGCGTAAGTCCAAGCCGCCTGCCGCGCGGGGCAGCCTTTCGACTCGCGCGGAACTCTCCGAGCGCAGCGGCGCATCGTTTGCGGCAAATACCAAAGCGCCATCACCGTGAAACAGTTTCGCGCTGGTGGCGCAGGACAGCATGGGGTCGAGCAGCACTCGCAGTGGCTGCCTGACCCATGGACCATAGGCCAAACGCACATCGAGCCGCGGATCGTCCACACGCACGGTGCCTGCGCCGGTGAGTATGGCGCCGCTGCGCGCCCGCCAGGCCTGCACGTCGGCGCGCGACGCCTCGCCGCTGATCCACACCCGGCCGCCGCCGGCCGGCGCGGTACGCGCATCCAGGCTCATGGCCAGCTTTAAGCGTATCCAGGGACGGCCACGCTCGAAACGAGAAAAGAAACCCATGTTGAGCGCGCGCGCCTCGGCGGCGAGCAGACCCGTCGACACGGCTATGCCGGCGGCCCGCAGTCGCTCGATGCCGGTGCCCGCGACGCGCGGGTGCGGATCGACGCTCGAGCACACCACCCGCGCCACGCCGGCCGCAATCAGCGCATCGGCGCACGGCGGCGTGCGGCCGGTGTGGCTGCAGGGCTCGAGCGTCACATAGACTGTCGCGCCGCGAGCCTGCGGCCCGGCCGCGTGCAGCGCCAGCACCTCGGCATGCGGCTCGCCGGCGCGCACATGCCAGCCCTCGCCGATGACGCGCCCGTCGCGCTCGATCACGCAGCCCACGCGCGGATTCGGATCGGTGGTGTACAGCCCGCGCGCTGCGAGCTCGAGCGCCCGTGCCATGTGAGCAGACTCTTGCGCCGCCGTGGGCCCTGCGACTGAATCGGGAGCCTGCTTCACTTGTCGTCGCCCGTCTCATCGCCGGGGAGCAGCGGCAGCTGATCCTTGCTGGGCTCGCGCCGGCGTTTGTGGCGGCGCAATTGATCGATTTCCGTGCGGAATGCTTCGATGTCCTGAAAGCTGCGGTACACGGAGGCGAAGCGCACGTAGCCCACCTCGTCCAGATGCCGCAGTTCCTCCATGACCATTTCGCCGATGCTGCGCGCGGCGATCTCGCGTTCTCCTAAGCTGCGCAGCTTGTGGCAGATTTTTGCCACCGCGGCTTCGATGGCCTCGCGCCCGACCGGCCGCTTCTCCAACGCCTTCTGCATCCCATGCAGCAGCTTGTTCTCATCGAAGGGCTCGCGGCTGCGGTCGCCCTTGACGACGGTAGGCAGCAATAGTTCCGCGGTCTCAAAGGTAGTGAAGCGCTCCGTGCATTCCAGACACTCGCGGCGCCGGCGAATTTGCCGCCCCTCGCCCGCGAGGCGCGAGTCGATAACCTTAGTCTCCGAGTGGCCGCAAAAAGGACAATGCATGGGGGCGGTGGCTAGCCATACACGGGGAATCGCCTGCAAATCTTCGATACATCTGCACGCGCTCGATCCACCGCCGATTCGTCGCCCATGTGGTCCAGCACATCGGCGATCCAATTCGTCAATTGCTCGACTTCGGGCTCTTTGAAACCGCGGGTCGTGACCGCAGGGGTGCCGATGCGCAGACCGCTGCTGACGGCCGGCGGCCGCGGATCGTTGGGAACTGCGTTCTTGTTGACCGTGATATGCGCGCGGCCGAGCGCCGCATCGGCATCCTTTCCCGTAATGTTCGTGGTCGTGAGATCGAGCAGGAACAGATGATTGTCCGTGCCGCCGGATACAATCTTGTAGCCGCGCTTCTGCAATACCTTGGTCATGACTTTTGCATTGGTGACCACTTGCGCGGAATAGACTTTGAATTCCGGTTGCAATGCCTCGAGAAACGCCACGGCCTTGGCCGCGATCACATGCATCAGCGGACCGCCCTGAGTGCCCGGAAACACCATGGAATTGAATTTCTTGTGCAGCTCGGGGTGCGGCCGCGCCAATATCAAACCGCCGCGCGGGCCGCGCAAAGTCTTGTGCGTGGTGGTGGTCACCACATCCGCGATGGGCACAGGATTGGGGTATACGCCCGCCGCCACCAGACCGGCGACGTGCGCCATATCGACGAACAAGTAGGCGCCCACCGAATCGGCGATGCTGCGAAAGCGCGCCCAGTCGATGATGCGCGAATAAGCCGAAAAACCCGCCACTACGACTTTGGGGCGGTGCTCTTTGGCAAGGCTCGCCACCTGGTCATAGTCGATTTCGCCGCTATCGGACTTGATGCCGTACTGCACGGCCTTGAACAGCTTGCCCGAGAAATTGACTTTGGAACCATGCGTCAAATGGCCGCCATGATCGAGGCTCATGCCGAGGATCGTATCCCCCGGATGCAACATGGCGAGGTATACGGCAGCATTCGCCTGACTGCCGGAATGCGGCTGTACATTGGCGTAGGCGGCGCCGAACAACTGCTTTGCCCGATCGATCGCCAGCGCTTCCGCCACGTCGACGAATTCGCAGCCGCCGTAATAGCGCTTGCCGGGATAGCCTTCGGCATACTTGTTGGTGAGCACCGAGCCTTGCGCTTCGAGCACCCGCGGACTGGCGTAGTTTTCCGAGGCGATGAGCTCGATGTGATCTTCCTGACGGTTGCGCTCGTCAGCGATCGCTTTCGCGAGCTCGGGATCGAAGCCGGCAATCGTCATTTGAGGGGTAAACATTCGCTTAGGGTCTCTATAGGCAGATAGCCGGTAATTGTAGCCGATTTAGCCAATCTTCCCTAGGGACGGAGCGGTAAAAACGCGCTGCCGGCCACTCCTTGGCGTGACAAGCTCGGGCGAGTCGCGGATAATTCGTAGGGACGATCCCGCGCGCGATCCAAGCGATTAATTCAATGTAGGTAGTATGGCTCAGTTCATTTACACCATGAACCGGGTTGGCAAAGTCGTGCCGCCCAAGCGCATCATCTTGCGCGACATTTCCTTGAGTTTTTTCCCCGGCGCGAAGATCGGCGTGCTGGGTTTGAACGGTTCCGGCAAATCGACGCTGCTCAAGATCATGTCCGGCGTCGACAAGGACATCGAAGGCGAGGCCCGCGCCCAAGCGGGCATCAAAGTCGGCTACCTGCCCCAAGAACCCCTGCTCGATGAAAGCAAAACCGTGCGCGAAGTGGTAGGCGAAGGCGTGGGCGATGTGCAGAGTCTGCTCGATCGTTTCAATGCCATCAGCGATAGGTTCGCCGAACCCATGTCGGACGATGAGATGAATAAGCTCATGGAAGAGCAGGCCAAGATGCAGGACAAGATCGATGCCGTCGGCGGCTGGGAGCTGGAACGCAAGCTGGAAATTGCTGCCGACTCGCTGCGCCTGCCGCCTTGGGATGCCGTGGTGGGCAAACTCTCCGGTGGCGAGAAGCGCCGCGTCGCCCTGTGCCGGCTGCTCCTCTCCAAGCCCGACATGCTGCTGCTGGACGAGCCGACCAACCATTTGGATGCCGAATCGGTAGCCTGGCTCGAGCACTTCCTCGATGAGTATCCGAGCACGGTAATCGCGGTCACGCACGATCGGTACTTTCTGGACAATGTCGCGGAGTGGATTTTGGAACTGGACCGCGGCCATGGAATCCCCTGGCAGGGCAATTACTCGTCGTGGCTGGAACAGAAGGCGCAGCGCTTAGCGCAGGAAGAACGCCAGCAGGATGCACTCGCGAAGACACTGAAGCGCGAGCTGGAGTGGGTGCGCACCAACCCGAAAGCGCGCCAAGCCAAATCCAAGGCGCGCCTGCAGCGTTACGAAGAACTGGCATCGCAGGAATTCCAAAAGCGCAATGAGACCAACGAGATCTACATCCCGCCGGGAGACCGCCTCGGCGATTTGGTGATCGAATGCAAGAACGTGCGCAAGGGCTACGGCGATCGTCTGCTGATCGACTCCTTGAGCTTCAGCCTGCCCGCGGGCGGAATTGTCGGCATCATCGGCCCCAACGGCGCCGGCAAGACCACTCTGTTTCGCATGCTCTCGGGCGTGGAAAAACCGGACAGCGGCGACATCCGCTTGGGTCCCAGCGTGAAGCTCGCCTACGTGGATCAGTCGCGACAGTCGCTCAACGACAAGAACACGGTATGGCAGGAAATATCCGGCGGCCTGGATCTCATCAAGGTCGGCAACTACGAAACCTCGTCGCGCGGCTACGTCGGCCGCTTCAACTTCAAAGGCGTGCAGCAGCAGCAGGTGATCGGCGATCTGTCGGGCGGCGAGCGCAATCGAGTGCACCTGGCCAAGGTGCTGAAAGAAGGCGGCAATGTCCTGCTGCTCGACGAGCCGACCAATGACCTCGATATCGAGACGCTGCGCGCACTCGAAGACGCGCTGCTGGCATTCCCCGGATGCGCGGTGGTCATTTCGCACGATCGCTGGTTCCTCGACCGCATCGCAACCCACATCCTCGCCTTCGAAGGCAACTCTGAAG
>JANYIY010000480.1 GCA_025358615.1 Gammaproteobacteria bacterium
TGAGGTCCGAAAACGGCGAGTATTCGCGGCCGATAGTAGCTACTCTGCGGCCATGGAACTCGACTCAGATGCTTGTTTTCGTGCGGTGCGGGCCCGCGACCGCCGTTTCGACGGCCGATTCTTCGTAGCCATCACCTCCACCAACATTTATTGCCGCCCCATTTGTCCGGCGCGCCCGGCCAGGCGCGGCAATATGCGCTTTTATTCCAGTGCCGCGGGCGCTGAAGGCGCGGGTTTCAGACCCTGCCTGCGCTGCCGGCCGGAGCGGGCGCCGGGTCTCGCCTCCGTCGATGCGGTGAGCCGGCTGGTCGGTGCAGCCATTTCAGGTATTGAAGAACACGCGCTGTCCAGCGCCAAGGTGGGCGAATTGGCGGCGGCGCTCGGGGTCAGCGACCGGCATCTGCGCCGGGTCACCGAGTCTGAGCTCGGCGTGTCGCCCATCGAACTCGCACAGACGCAGCGATTGCTGCTGGCGAAGCGTTTACTGGCCGACACCCGTATGAGCCAAACCGACATCGCTTTTGCCAGCGGCTTCGGCAGCGTGCGGCGTTTCAATGCCTTGTTCAAATCACGCTATGGCTTGAGTCCCAGGGAATCGCGCGGCGCGGCGGGCGCCGCCGAAGGTTTGCATTGCCAATTGGAATTTCGGCCACCGTTTGCCTGGCACAGCCTGCTCGATTATCTGCGCATGCGCGCTGTTCCGGGAGTGGAGATGGCGGACGCCACGCATTACCGGCGCACCGTGTCCATCGACCAACACCAGGGCTGGATTGCGGTGTCGCTGGGCAAGAAGAGCAATGCGCTCAACGTAGAGATGTCGCCGTCACTGGCGCCGGTCATCGGCGCAGTCATCGTGCGCGTGAAGCGTCTGTTCGATTTGGGCGCTGTACCCGATGCGGTGAGCGCTCATCTGGTCCAGGACCCGCTGTTGGCGAAAACAGTGCGGCGAATTCCGGGCCTGCGCGTGGCTGGGGCCTTCGACGGCTTCGAGCTCGCGGTGCGGGCAATCCTGGGACAGCAGGTGTCCGTGAAAGGCGCAACGACGCTGGCGGGACGCTGGGCGCAGGCGTTCGGAACTCCGATTGCCACGCCATATCCTGAACTCAATCGCCTGACCCCGACCGCGCAGGGGATGGCCGCGGTGTCGGCGGACGAGATCGCAGCGCTCGGCATCGTGGGCGCCCGCGCGCGCTGTCTGTCGGTGCTGGGCACTGCGGTGCTCGAGCGCAAAGTCGTGCTGACGTTCGCGGCGAACGTCGAGGAGCAGATCGAGGCGCTGCTGCGCCTGCCCGGCATCGGACCGTGGACGGCGCAGTACATCGCCATGCGCGCACTGCATTGGCCGGACGCCTTTCCCAGCGGCGATCTGATGCTCATGCGGGCCGCGAACGCCACGCAGAAGCAATTGGAAAAGCTCGCCGAAGCCTGGCGGCCGTGGCGGGCGTATGCGACCCATTATTTATGGCAGTCACTCGGAGTCCAACCATGAACGCATTCACTTATTTCGACAGTCCCATCGGCCGTCTATTGCTGACGACGGACGGGATGGCACTGACCGGCCTGTACATGGAAATAAGCCGCAAGCCTCAATCCACGCAGGGTTGCGTGGAGGACGGCAGCGTGGCACCTCTGCCGGAAACGGTGCGGCAGTTGAGCGAATACTTCGCCGGCACGCGCCGCAAATTCGATCTGCCGCTGCGGCTCAAGGGCACGGCATTTCAGCAGCGCGTTTGGCACGAGTTGGGCGAAATTCCGTACGGCGAGACCTTAAGTTATGGGCAACTGGCGCTGCGCATCAACAAACCCGGTGCGTCGCGGGCGGTGGGCTTGGCCAACGGCAGCAATCCGCTTTCAATTCTGGTGCCCTGCCATCGGGTGATCGGCGCCAATGGATCGCTGACAGGGTATGGCGGCGGACTCGAGCGCAAGCAATGGCTGTTGGCGCATGAGGGTTTGCACTCGACGCCGCATACGGATCAGATCAGCGGCAGAGTGACGGTGAACACGGCGCCACCGCCATCCGATCGATTGCCGGCTACGGCCGTGCCGCCGTGAAATTCGGCCACCAGGCGCACGATGTACAAACCCAACCCAAAGTGCGGCCTGTCGTCGCGGCCCTGGCGCTGTTCGAACAGGGACTCGAATAAGCGGCCGAGCAGTTCGGGCGGAATCGGCAGACCGTCGTTAAGAACTTGCAGCACATAACTGCTCCGCTCCCGTTCCAGACGAACAGTAATGGTGCCCGCCGCCGGACAGAAATCCACGGCGTTTTCGATGAGCTTATCGAGCAGCTGTACCAAGAGGTCGGGTGCGCCGCGAAAGAAACAGGGATCGGGAGGAGTCTCGAGTGCGAAACGCGATTGCGGAAAGCCGTCCCGGTACGCTGCCACGGCCGCGGACACGATGTCGCGCAAATCGAAGTTGGTGCGTTCCGCCTGCTTGATGCTTTCCTCGACGCGAGCCGCGGCACCGAGCGCACTCAAGATCGATTGCAGTCGCTGAGTACCCTCCCGCGCACGCGTGACATAGAGCCGCTGATCGTCGCGAAGCCCCTCGGATTCCAAGTTATCCAACGAGGAACGCACGATAGTGAGCGGCGTGCGCAGCTCGTGCGACAGCTTGCCTCCCAGGGTGCGCAGGTACTGAGTGTGTTCGTTGAGGCGCCCCAGCAGGCGCTCGAAACCGCGGGATAGATCGCCGATCTCATCGCCACCGGCGGATTCCGGCATGTCGAGCCGGATTTTGCCGTCGGCGCTTACGGCGGAATCGGCGGCGTCGCGCAATCGCCCGATCCGCACGCTGATCCAGGTCGCAAAGCCGAACATGACAATGACCGCCGCAGCGGTGGCCAGCAAGGTGAGGTTAAAGAGACGGATCACGGCTCGATCGCGAAGGCCGAGCATCTGATCCGCGGCCTGCTCCAGAAATACGGCGCCGCGCACCTGGCCGTCAATCAGAATGGGAGCGGCGGCGGTGAGGAGCAAATCCTGGCTCACCGCGCTGCGCACCCATTGTGCGTGGGGTTGCCCGGCGAGCGCGGCGCTCACGCTGTCGCCGACCTGCCGCTCGGGGCTCGATGTCTGCCGTGGGAAGCTTGAGGTGTCGACGGCCATCAAGCGCCGATACCAGGGCTCTGCCTCCTCGCTGTCGCCGGGCGCATGGGAGCTGACCTGGCCCGTCACTCCGAGCTTCAGCGCATTGGTGTCGATGACGGTGACGCGCGTGCCGTCCCGTATGAAGGTACCCAGCAACTCGTTGAGAGCGGGCGTCACGAAGAATAGATGCCCGCCTTCCGGCACGACGATGGCATCGACGCCTGCCTTGCCGCTGCCGCCGCCATCCTGCGCTTCGACCCAGAGCCGCGAGCCGACAAAACTCGAGGGAACACGCACCTCAAGGTGGTAACCCGTGGCAGTCTGCAGCCAGAATGCCTGGATGCGCGGCTCCTCAACGGCATGGTCCTGGCCGTCGCCGCCGTTGGCAATACTTTGTGCCGCGATCAAACCGGGTGCATTGGTACCGAAGAAGCGGAATTCCCGGGTGCCGTCCGGCCGTTGCAGGGTCAGATCGATGCGATCGAAGCGGTCTCTCTCGGGGTGGACGTCGCTGGGCTGCGCATCGAAATGGGCATCGTCGACTTCGACATACAGATAAAGGTATCGGTCCGTGGACCCCGCCTGCACGCGTGCGTCATATCCCGTCGTCGTGGGCAGAGGCGTGGGCTGCGCCGCGACACCCCAATCATCGCGATAGCCATCCAGCAGGGGCGAGCTGCGCAGGGGATACACGTACAGGTCGCCGCGCTGGGCGGCGAAGGCCGGCGTGTCGTCGGGATCGCGAAATACCCGCTGCGGCTGCGCCGACAATGCGTTGGCAATGGTGCCGGCGCTCGCCAGCAGCGATTTTTCCTGCGAGTCGCGCAACGCCGTGTCGAGCTCCCGCGCATACTGACAACCCGCCCAGGGCAGCACCAGCGTGGTGAGCGCGGCGATCAGCAATTGCAGACGGATGCTCACTCGACCCAGCGATAGCCCATTCCATACACGGTCTGGATCGCATCAAAGGCCGGCTCGATCTGCTGGAATTTTCGGCGCATGCGCTTGATGTGCGAGGTGATGGTGTTGTCATCCAGGACCACATTGGCGGCATCCATCAATTGTTGCCGGTTCTTGACATGTCCCGGATTTCGCGCCAACGCATGCACTATCCAAAACTCCGTCAACGACAAAGTGACCGGCGCGCCGTTCCAGGTGGTCTGCATCTTCTCGGCATCGATGGACAGGGCGCCGCGGCGAATGATCTCGGCGGCATTGTCGGGCCGTCGCAAGGCATCAATGCGTCGAAACAGGGCGGCGACGCGGGCCGCCAGGTGCGGCAGGCTCACGTCCTTGGTCAGAAAATCATCGGCACCGAGCCTCAAGCCTGACACCGCGTCCAGCTCGCTGTCCCGGGCGGTGAGAAAGATGATGGGCAGCTCCGCCGACATCGCACGCAAGTCGCGGCACAGGTCGAAGCCGCCCTCGGCCTCGTCCTCGAGAGAGATGTCGATGATGGCAAGGTCGGGTAGGTGGACCTGGAAGGCTTGCATGGCGTGCTTGCGGTTGCTGTAGGTCTTGACCCCGTAGCCGTGCCGTGCCAGAGAGGCGGCGTAATTTTCGCGCAACGCCGGCTCGTCCTCGACTATGGCGATGTGCTTTTTCATCGGTGAATCATAGCCGATGGCGGGTTGCTTATATGAGCCCAGGGCGGAAAATCGCGCTGCCACGATTCGCCACTATTGGCCCGCGAATTGCCCGATTCGCGCCCCGAAGTATCGCGACTCACGCTCCATTCTGAAGCCTCGTCAACCGAACGAGGAGCGGACCATGGCAACATCCCAGGCGGATATAGGGCGCAGTCACGCGCGCCGAGTAAAGAACGCGTGGACCTCCGATTCAAACGACGTCTGGTGGCTGCGACACCGTGAAGCGTCGCTTAACTGGCTGGCGTTGGGGTTGTTGCTTGCCGCGTGGAATGCATCGGACAACGACAGGGAGACACAGCCGCTCCGCAAGCCGGAGGCGCTGCGCGGCTATTCGTCGGTCTCGGTGCGCGCGACAACTCTGTACTCCCCTTAAGATCTGACGGCGGCGCGAATGCCGGCCGACATTCTAACGTTCCACGCCTAAGTGGTTTTTCTGTAAGCAAATATTCGTTGCGGTGTCACGCATTCGTCACAAGAAATCGCGACCTTAGGCCGATGAAAGGCAAAGGAGTACGTGAATGGTAGAGCGTAAAGCCCACGCAGCGCTGAGATTGCGAACAGTTTTCATCTCAGACATTCATCTGGGTTTCAAAGGCTGCAGCGCCGATCTGTTGCTTGATTTCTTGCACCAAGTCGAGATGGACACGCTTTTTCTCGTCGGCGACATCATCGACGTCTGGAGCATGCAAAAGAATATGTTCTGGCCGCAGTCGCACAACAATGTGCTGCGAACGATTCTAGGAAAGGCCAAGCACGGAACGAAGGTCATATTCGTACCGGGAAATCATGATGAAGTGTTTAGGGAATTCGACGGCGCCGTGTTCGGTAATCTCGAGATACATCGGGAATACGTGCATCAAGGCGCCGACGGGCGACGCATGCTGGTACTGCATGGCGACGAGTTCGACAGCCTGGTCAAATGCAGCCCATGGCTTGCGAGATTGGGCAGCACCATCTACGATTTTCTGTTGGCTGCCAATCCCCACATTAACTGGGTGCGGCGCAAGTTCGATTTGCCGCATTGGTCTTTGTCGTCGTATCTGAAGAACAAAGCCAAAACCGCGGTTCAATACATCGGCAGCTTCGAGGACGCGGTGGCGGCCGCGGCGCGTAAGCGCGGCGTCGACACAGTGGTGTGTGGACATATCCATCGCGCGGAAATGCGCGACATCGATGGGATTTTGTATTGCAACGATGGCGATTGGGTCGAGAGTTGCACCTCGTTGGTGGAAGACATAAACGGGCATTTGCGCTTGATCGATTGGCCGGCGTTGCGCGCCCAAACACGGCTGCCGCCGCTGGCGCTTCCCGTCGGACAAGCGGCATGACCACCGCGCGGCCACGACGTTACCAGAGCCCTATGAACGAGAGTTGCGAAGTGTGGAGTCTTCCTTGGCACGTGTTGCAGAGGAATCTCGCCCGGAACCTCGGCGCCGTAGAGATGCGGGGCACAGCCTTTGCCGCCGGCTCCTGGCTGCGCCGTCCACGGCAAAGAGTGGTGACACCCGTCCTCGTTTAAACCATTTATCGCATCAGTGTCGGCAAACCGTCACATTGGCGGCGCAGGATCAAGACTACTGTCAGGAGGGAAACTCATGAGTAGTCTTGATTTCGATCTCGATAGTCAGATGAGCTATTTGGAGCGCGAATGGCGCGAGGCCTATGAGGCCAGCATCGTCGCCCGCACGGACTATCAGACGTTGGCGGCCAGTCCTAAGGCTAGCTCGAACCTTCTCGACATGGCCCGCGAAAGGCTGGACCGCAGCGAAGCGGTCAAAGCGCGCGTCTGGGGGAAAATTGAGCGGCTTGAAATCGGCATAGGCGGGCAGGATTGATCCATGCTTCAGCTCGCGCCCATACTCTGGGACGATGAAAGCGGTTTACCACCCGTCGTACCAGATTGTCCTGCCCCCCGGCCACCCCTTTCCCATGAGCAAGTACTCCCTGCTCAAGGATCAACTCCTTGCGGAAGGGACGTTGACGGCCGGCGACATGCTGCAGCCG
>JANYIY010000006.1 GCA_025358615.1 Gammaproteobacteria bacterium
GTGGACTATTGGGCCGAGTGGTGCGGGCCTTGCAAGATGATTGGACCGGTACTGGATGAATCCGCGGAGAGCTATGGCGACCGCTTGACCATCGCCAAGGTCAACATTGATCAGAATCAGTCCGTGCCCTCGCGCTACCACGTGCGCGGCATACCGACCCTCATGCTGTTCAAGAACGGCGAAGTGGTGGCAACCAAGGTGGGCGCGGTATCCAAGGCGCAACTGACGGCGTTCATCGACGCGAATTTGTAACGCACCGGCGGCTTAGGGCAGCAGCACCGTGGCGCCCATGGTTCGCCTGTTCTCCAAGTCGCGGTGGGCGGTGGCGGCATCCTGAAGCGCCACCCTCTGACCCACGTGCGCCTTGATCTCGCCCGACGCCAGCCTGCCGAATAAGTCGGCGGCGCGCGCGGTCAGGTCGCTGCGGCTCTTGATATAGTCGAACAGCATGGGCCGCGTCGCAAACAGCGAGCCGCCGGACGCCAGATCGGAGAATTTGAAGTCTGCAATCATTCCCGACGACTGGCCGAAGTGCACGAACATGCCGAGCGGACGTAAACACTTGAGCGATCCGCGCCAAGTGTCCTTGCCCACCGAATCGTAAACCGCATCGCAGCCCTTCGACCCGGTGATCTCCTTGACGCGCGCCACGAAATCCTCCGCGCAGTAGTCGATGACGTGGTTGTAGCCGTTGGCCTTGGCCAGCGCCACTTTTTCCGCCGATCCGGCCGTGCCTATGGAAGTCGCACCCAAGCTTTTGAGCCACTGACCCAGCAGCAGCCCGACCCCACCCGCAGCCGCGTGCACCAGCACGGTATCGCCGGCCTTGACCGGATAGCACGCCGTGAGCAGGAATTGAGCCGTCAGGCCCTTGAGCATGACCGACGCTGCCACATCGAATGCAATAGCGTCGGGCAGCTTCACCAGCCGCTCGGCGGGAACCACTCGCTGCGTGCGATACGCGCCCGAGGGCAGCGTGTAGGCCACGCGGTCGCCCGCCTTGAGCTCGGTCACCCCCCCACCTACCGCAGCGACCACTCCCGCGGCCTCGGCACCCGGAATCAACGGCGTGCTCGGCCAGGGATATAGGCCGCTGCGAAAATAAGTATCGATGAAATTGACCCCGATCGCACGCTGCACCAGCAGCACCTCGCCGCGCGCGGGAGCGCCGGTGTCGAGTGCACTCCATTGCATCGCCTCGGGGCCGCCCGCGGCGCGCACCACCATACCCATGTCTGCCGTATCGGTCATTACTACCTCACCAAAGTTTTGACGAAGCGTCGCAGTCGAACCGCGGCTGCACGCAGCAACGCCTCGTCGGCGGCAAAGCACACGCGCACAAAACCGCCGGTCTCGCGGCCGAAGGCGCCGCCGTCGAGCACCGACAGACCTTCGGTCCTATATAGCTCGCGCATGAAATCGTAGCCTGAAAGGCCGGTGCCTCGCACATCCACCAGCAAGAACATACCCGCATCCGGAACCAAGCACTGGATGCCTGCGATGCCGGAGAGTTCGGCGAGTAGCAAATCCCGGCGCACGGCGCAGTACTCGCGCACCCGCGATTCCGCGGCATCCGCAACGCTCAAAGCCGTCACGGCGGCTTCCTGGATGAAGCCCGGCAGTCCGAACAGCATGCACTGCGCCATAGCCTCCGCATGCACGATGAGCTGCTTCGGACCCACCAGCCAGCCGGCGCGCCAGCCCGGCATTGAATGCGACTTGGACAGGCTGCTGATGGTCGCCACTTGGTCGGGCAATGCGGCGGCGAGGCTCGGCACCCGCCCGCCGGGGGCGAGGCCTGCATACACCTCATCCGCCACGATCCACAGCGAATGGCGTCGGGCCAGATTACCGATCACAGTCAAATCCGCCGCGCTCAAAATCACGCCGCTCGGATTGTTCGGCGTGGCGAAGAACAGCGCCCGCGTGCGCGGCGTGATCGCCGCTTCCAGCGCCCGCAGATCGACCCGAAAGCCTTGCGCCGCCGGCGCCGCCACCCGCACCATGCGCGCACCTCCCACTTCCAGGGTGGCGGGGTAACTCGGATACAGCGGTTCGAGTGCAATCACTTCATCGCCCGGTCCCGCAACACACAGCGAGGCGGCGAACAAGGCGTTCTGCGCACCGGCGAGAAAAATCACATTGTCGGCATCCACCGGCTGGCCGGTGCGCGAGCGATGTGCGGCAGCGATCGCCTCGCGCAGATGCTGCCGCCCGGTCGCCGGTGTGTAATGCGTGTCGCCGGCGCGCAAGCGTTCGATGGCCCGTTCCAAAACCGGCGCGGGCGTGTCGAGGTCGGGATCGCCGACGCTCAGCAAGATGACATCCTCGCCGCGCTCCTGCGCCGCCCGTGCCGTGGAATGAATCAGCCAAGCGTCAGCGCCGTCGCCCGCGATTCGCTTTACCAGTGGGGAATAATGCATCTTCCTCTTGCCTACCTGTGGGCAGTGCGCAATCCTAGCAGTGAACAGGCGTTCAATTTCAAGAAGGTTTATATGTCGCGCAACATCGGCGGTTATCTGGTTGAGCTTTTAGCCAAGAACGATATCGACACCGTGTTCGGCATCCCTGGCGTGCACAACCTGGAATTGTACCGGGGTCTCACCGCCTCGGATCTGCGCCATGTGCTGGTGCGCCACGAACAGGCTGCGGGCTTCGCCGCGGACGGCTTCGCGCGCCTGAGCGGCCGGCCGGCGGCGGCCTTCGTGATCTCTGGCCCCGGGCTCACCAACATCCTGACCGCGGCGGCGCAAGCCTATTCCGATTCCGTGCCGCTGCTGGTGATCGCGGCCGCGCCCGTGCGCGCATCGTTCCGCAAGCAATGGGGCGTGCTGCACGAGCTGTACGATCAGGCTGCCCTCGCCGCCGCTGTGTTCGGTGTCGCGCGTTCCGCGCACAGCGCCGAGGACGTGCGCGACCATCTGCGCCTGTGCCTGGCCTCGCTGCGTACCGGGCGGCCGCGTCCGGCCTACCTGGAAATTCCGCTAGACGTTCTCGCCGAGACAACCACCCTGGAGGCGCAGCGCTTCGACGCCGCTCCCCTGCAACCGCAGGCCAGCAGCGATCAAATCGACGCGGCAGTGCGTTTGCTCACCGCCGCTGCGCGCCCGCTCGTCATCGCAGGCGGCGGCGCGCGCCATGCTGCCGCCGAACTGCAGCGTCTGGTGGAGACATTGGATTGTCCCCTGGTGACAACCGCCGCGGGCAAGGGGCTTCTCGCCGAAAGCCATCCGGCCAACTTCGGCACGTCGCTGCCCTACCGTCCCATTCAGCAATTGATCGCTGCTGCGGATGTGGTGCTGGCGGTGGGCACTGAATTGGGCGAGACCGACATGTACTTCACCACGCGATTGCCGCTCGGCGGTCTGCTGGTTCGCATCGACGTCGATCCGGTGAAGTTGTCCGACCAATACGCGGCGGATGTGTGCGTTTGGTCCGACGCAGCCACGGCGCTGCACTCCATCAATCAAGCGCTGACGGCGCGTTCCGGATGGCGCACCGCCATCGGTGGCCACGCGAAATTTCGTGCCGAGATCGAGGCCGGCTTGGATGCCAAGACGCTGGCCCAGTGGAGCGCGCTGCGCGCCATCAAGACCGCGCTGCCCTGGGACGGCGTCGTCTTCACCGACATGACTCAAATTGCCTACTTCGGCAACTACGCGTATCCGGTCGACAACCCCGGCCAATGGTTTCATCCGTCCGGCTACGGCACGCTGGGGTTTGCGCTGCCGGCGGCGCTTGGCGCCAAGATATCCAGTCCGGCCCGCGCCGTCATCGCGCTCGCCGGCGATTTCGGATTGCAATTTACGGTGAACGACCTGATGACTGCGGTGGAGGTCGGACTTAGTCTGCCCATTGTGGTGTGGAATAATTCAGCACTGGGTCAGATTCGCGACGACATGGTGGCCGCGGGAATTCCGCAGCTCGGCGTGAGCGGGCGCAATCCGGACTTCGTCGCCCTCGCACGCGCCTATGGCGCCGAAGGTTATCGCGTACGCGACGCCGCAGCACTCACCGACGCCATTCGCACAGCGCTGACTCAGCCGGGGCCCACCGTGATCGAAGCCATCGCGTCGAGCTTCGAGCAATAGCCTACGAGCCAACCACTCACACGTCTTGCTATCATTACGGCGTTTCGACGCCATCGATAACGCACTCGACCACAAACCAAGGGGATAAAATGAAAATCACACTGAGCCGCATTGCGGCGCTCGCGGCGGCCCTCACCACCTTACCGGCATTTGCCGGCGAACAAATCAAATTAGTCGAACGCGCGATCGGCGAAACCACCGTGGACTTGGGCGCGAAGGGCGATTCCGTCGGCGACACGCTGGTGTTCTCCAATGGCGTATTCGATGCCGCCAACAAGACGCAGCTGGGCACCGATCAGGGCTTTTGCGTGCGCACCGTGGTCGGCAAGAGCTGGGAGTGTTTCTGGACGTTGACGTTGAAAACCGGGCAGATCACCATCGAAGGCCCCTTCACGGATGTGGGCGATTCGCTGTTCAGCATCACCGGCGGCACCGGCAAGTACGCGGGCGCCAAGGGCAGCATGACGCTGCATCCGCGCGACGCGAAAGGCTCGAGCTACGACTTCAGCTACGATCTACTGTAATGCCCTACACGCTCGAAAGCTGCCTGCGCAGCCGGCGCGATTTCCCTGCGCTCGTCAAGAACCCTGATCTCGCCTTCCTCGACGGACCCGGGGGCAGTCAGGTGCCGAGCGTCGTGGTCGACGCCATCGCCGATGTCTATGCCTCGTGCAATGTGAACACGCATGGGAATTTCGCGCCGTCGCGCGAAGTGGACCGGCGCATGGAGAACGCACGCAGCGTAGTCGCCGCCTTTCTCGGCGCGGAAAGCGGCGCCTGCATCTCGTTCGGTCAAAGCATGACGACTCTGTGCTTCAATCTGAGCGTCGCCATCGGCCGCACCCTCGCCAAAGACGACGAAGTGCTCATCACCCAGCTTGATCATGAAGGAAATCGGGGACCGTGGCTCAGCCTGCGGGAGCGCGGCGTCATCGTGCGCGAAGTGCGCCTTCTGGAAAGCGGTGAACTGGATGCTGCCGACATGGCCGCTAAAATCACTCCGCGCACCAAGCTGTTCGCCATCGGCGCGTCAGCCAATTCGTTGGGAACCGTCAATGACATTGCGCTGGCGAGGCGCCTGACTCGGGCGGTGGGCGCGCTGCTCGTGGTTGACGCCGTGCATTACGCGCCGCACTTCCCGATCGACGTAAAGGCGCTGGAGACGGATTTTCTGCTGTGTTCGGGCTATAAATTCTATGGCCCGCACGTGGGCGTGCTGTATTCGCGGCCCGGTGCGCTCGATCTGTTGCCCACGGATCGATTGAGCGTGCAAGATCCCGCGGCTCCCTACCGCATCGAAACCGGCACCCTGAATCATGCGGCCATCGACGGCGTGCGCGCGGCCGTGGAATACATCGCCGGCTGGGGCGCCGGCACGAGCCTGCGCGAGCGCATCGTCGACGCCATGACGCAGATCGCAGCATACGAACATGACCTGGCGCAGTACTATCATGATGAGGTGCGGCGCATACCGGGCGTGCGGGTCTGGGGCCCGGACTTTGCCGCGCGGCGCGCGCGCGCGCCGACGGTGTCGATCACTCTCGCCAAGGCCACTGCGGCGCAGGCCGCAATCGCGGCGGGCAATCAGGGTATTTGCGTTTGGGACGGAGACTTCTATGCGGCGCGTCCGGTGCAGGTCCTCGGATTGGCCGAAGGCGGCGGACTGTTGCGCACCGGAGTGTCCATGTACAACACGCGCGAGGAATTGAACCGCCTGCTGACGGTGTTGAAAACCCTGTCGTAAGCTGACCCACTACGCTTGGCTACTTGAGGTTAGGCCGGCGAGATGCGCCGCCAACCGTTCGGCGTGATCGCGCAGTTCGGTGGCGGCGGTGGCTTCCCAGTGTTCGGCCCGCAGCATGGGTCCAAGATAGTAGAGCCTGTCGCTGGCCCGACCCTGCGCATCCACGCAGGCGCCGTACGGACCCGCCCGCAATCCGAGATGCAGCGCATCCGCGCACACCAGGCCCGCCGCCAGCAATGAAGACAGCAAGGGATCCGTGGAGCGCTTGACTACATAGTCAGGTCCCGTAGCGTTCACGACCAAGTCCACCGTCAGCGTCTGAGGCGCGCCGCCGCGCGGGCGCCAAGTCACCCGCAGTTGCTCGCCCTGCGCAACGATCGACTCGATCCGGCCGGCGTTCACCCGCAGCTTGCCGCTGCGTCGCAGGGACGCTATACGTTCACCCATGGCCGGCGGAATGCGATGCCGGTGCGTATCCCAGTGCGCCTGCAGATGCCGCACGAAGCGCCGTTGCTCCGGCAAGGGCAGACGCCGCCATAGCGACGGCGCCAGGTGGCGGATGAAGGTGACGGCCTCGCGCCAGTCGCCGCCGCTGTTCTCGACTTCCCGAGCCAGCGACCGCGCCATCACCAACACGCGCCTGATTGAATCGGCACACGCTAGAAACGCCGCATGATCGCCGCGCACGCCGGTGGCGCGAAACGTGGTCTGCGGCTGGGGAATCAAGCCGCGCCGTGAAATCGTATGCAACTGCGGCGCGCCGTTCTCATCCAGGCATAGCGCCGAGGCGATATCCACCATGGTAAGTCCATTGCCGACGATCAGCACCGAGTGTTGCAACCCCAAAGTCTTCGGCAAATCCCAGGGATCTTGCCGAATTGCGCTGTGTTCGCCAACCGCAGCGGCCCACGGCAGCGGCGGCGGCGGTGGATTCCCCAGCGCCAAAATCACCCGGTCCGCCGCAATGGGCGGGCGATCCGCGAATTGCGCCGCAAGACGATTATCCTCGCCACGGCGCGTGATGCGCAGGACCTCGCCGAAAATGCGCTTCAGGCGCGTCTGCGCCGGTGCGGTGCGCTCCGCGCGCAACAGCACATCCTGCAAGTAATCGCCGTACAGTGCTCGCGGCAGGAAGTCCTCGGCATCGGCATGCGGCATATGGCGCTGAGCAAAGCGCAGAAATTGCAGCGGATCCCCGGAATCGGCCGACAGCCGCACCGCCGGCACATTGAGCAGGTAGGGATAGTCGCGCTCGGCATAGGCCACGCCACGGCCCATTTCGCCGCCGCGTTCGATCAACACGATGTCGGTCGCGGCAGCGGGCGGACTGCGCAACAGGTTGGCGGCCAGCACCGTTCCGCAGAACCCGCCGCCCACTATGGCTATGGTGTTGCGCATCCTTAAAAATTCTACCAAGCAGGTAAGTCGTTCTTCCGCTAGCATTCTGGGCAATTCGTGGTCAAATAGCGTATTAATTTCAGCGAGGGGCAGGCCTATGCGACCCAGCAAATTGACCTATTACGCAGACTTCGTCGTCTATCCGGTGGTTATCGTCGGACTGGCAGCCTGCGGCGTGACCCGTGCACCCTGGGCAGATCGCAGCGAATGGTTGGGTGCTGCGGCGTTGGGCTTCGTGATTTGGACGTTGCTGGAGTACATCCTGCATCGGTCGGTGCTGCACCGGAAAACCTACTTCGCACCCATGCACGCTGAGCATCATGCCGCCCCGTTGGCCTACATTGGGACGCCGCCGTGGGTGAGCGTCTCGGTGCTCACTGGGATTTTCCTGCTGCCCGTCTGGCTGTGGGTGGGGTTTGAGGTCGCGAATGGCCTTACGGTGGGTGTCATGACCGGCTATTGGTGGTACGGCGTCGTGCATCACATCGTTCATCACCACACCAGCACTCCCTCCCCTACCTATTTCAACAGGCTGCGGGCCTGGCATATGCGACACCACTATTCGCCGAAGGGCGGCAACTTCGGCGTCACCACGTCGTTGTGGGATCACGTATTCGGCACCGCCATCAGCGTACGCGACAAGGCCGCCGCGTCGTCATGAACGCATGCCTAAGCGCCACGAACCCCATGCGCACCGACGGGTTCGAATTCGTCGAGTACGCGGCGCCGGATCCGGACTTGCTGCGCCGCTTGTTCGAGCGCATGGGCCTGCCCGCAGTGGCGCGGCATCGTTCGAAGAACGTGACCCTCCACAGTCAAGGCGACATCAATTTCATCATTAACGCCGAGCACGATAGCTTCGCGCAGAAGTTCGCGCGCGCGCACGGTCCTTGCGCGTGCGCCATGGCGTTCCGCGTGGCCGACGCCCGCCATGCTTATGCGCGCGCCCTGGAGTTGGGCGCAAAAGCCGGCCCCGCCACCGCCGGACCGATGGAGCTCAACATCCCATCCATCGTCGGCATCGGCGGCAGCTTGATCTATCTGGTCGATCGTTACGGCGACCGTACGATTTACGATGTGGACTTCGTTCCCGTGGCGGCGAGCCGCACCGGCCCGCTCGCCGACAAGCCGGCGGGCCTCACCCGCATCGATCACCTGACCCACAATGTCAGGCGCGGCAATATGAATGTATGGGCTGGGTTTTACGAGAAGCTGTTCAATTTCAAGGAAATCCGTTATTTCAGCATCGAAGGCAAGGAGACCGGGCTTTTTTCACGCGCGCTGACCTCACCCTGCGGCAAAATCCGCATCCCCATCAACGAGAGCCAGGACGACAAGAGCCAGATCGAGGAATACCTGAACGAATACAAGGGTGAGGGCATACAGCACATCGCCTTGGGAACCGACGATATCTATCGCACGGTGGACGCCCTACGGCGGCGCGGCGTTGAATTCCAGGACACGCCCGCCACTTACTACGAGGGCGTCGATGCCCGTGTCGCCGGCCACAGCGAGACCTTGAGCAAACTCACAGCGCGCAATATTTTGATCGACGGCAGCGCCGCGAACGGCATACTGCTGCAAATATTCACTAAGAATGCCATCGGACCGATTTTCTTCGAAATCATTCAGCGCAAGGGCAATGACGGCTTCGGCGAGGGGAATTTTCAAGCTCTGTTCGAGTCCATAGAACTCGACCAGAAGCGCCGCGGCGTGATTTAGACCGGGCCTCGCAGGCGGGGCCGCCTACGGCTGGGCCTCGTGAGACTGGGCCTAAGTGAGGCCGCCGCCTCACTTAGGCCGTTGAACTTCGTTCAACCGCCCATATCTAACTTCCCAACGGTCAATTCGACCTGCTGGGAGCCTCTATGCGAAGACTACTAGTTGCTGCAACGTTTGCCGCGGCCGTCACTTTCGCGGTCTCATCACCGGTATTCGCGGCGGGCGATCCCACCGTGGACCAGGTCTACACGGCGGCCCGTACCGGCCACCTCGATCAAGCCCAGCAAATGATTACTCAGGTGCTGACGGATCATCCGAACAGCAGCCAGGCTCACTACGTCCAGGCCGAACTCTATGCACGCGAAGGCAAAGCCGCGCTCGCGCGGTCAGAACTCGCGGCGGCCGAACAATTGAAACCCGGCCTGCCCTTTGCCAGTCCCAGAGCGGTGCAAGAGCTCAAAGCACAGCTTGGTATTCGCACCGGCATCCTGAGCTCCGGCGCGATGAATCCCACGGTCATGCGGTCGGCGCCTGCCGAGCGCCCGCTTCCCTGGGGCACCATCCTGGTCCTGCTGGCCGCGGTCGGCATCCTGTGGATGGTCTTCCGGCGGCGCAATACCTATGGCCAGTATCCGGTGGCCGGACCCGGCCCGGGCGGCGCACCGGGTAACTACGGCCCCGGCGGCTATGGTCCCGGACCAGGTGGCGGCGGTATAGGTTCGGGGATCGCCGGCGGCCTGGCCACAGGTCTTGCGGTAGGCGCCGGTGTGGTGGCGGGTGAAGAACTGGCGCACCATTTCCTGGGCGGCGGACGCGACGGTGGTGTCATCCCGCCGGCCCAAGCGGGCGAATCGAGCAATTCCGACCTGGGCGGCTCCGACTTCGGCATCAATGACCCGGGCTCAGGCTGGGACGATGGCGGCGGCTCGGGCGGCGGCGACTGGAGCTAGGCGTGAGGGCGGCCGGGCTAATTTGCCCAGCCGCGCTCGCGCGCCTACGACGCTATCGCCATAGCGGGCGAGCCCCGTATCGACGGTCAATCGTAGAGACGCTCAGGCCGCGACGCCTACCAACCAATCCATCGTAGACTGGTTCAGATTCGCGCGATCGAATCGCGCCATTTGGACTGGAACTTTGCACTATCGGGTCGCTTATCTTCCGGGGCTTGCCTGCCTGCTTGGCCTGCTGTGCTCGCTGCAAGGCTGCATCACCCGCGTGCGCAGCTTCGCTGCCGTCCAACCCCTCGATCTGCACGAGGGCTATCGCCAATACTCGGATAACCTGCTGAGCTCGGGCCGCCTGAGTCTCGCGACCCGTCAGGCCCTCAACCTGGTTCCCGAGGCGGATGGCGCGCTTCGACCCGGATGATTCGAACAACGCGCCGGAGCGGGTGCGCATCGGCCTGTCCGACACGCGGCTCGCGGAGTTCGTGTGCTTCGGGCGCCAAACCCTGCCGGTCGCCGCCGATTTCACGGCACCCTATGCCGTGCAGAACAGCCCGACGAACGCTGGCGGTTTGCATCCGAGCGCATGACCAGCGTCGCCTCGCTGTCGCCGCACAATCCGCTCATGCTGGCCTACGGCAATCTGCCCATCGTTGCCGGCGTGCATTTCTATTCCATCATGGGCACAGTCGCCCACGACTCTCATGGCCAGCCTTCGGACGGTTACGTCACGGTGCAAAGCGCGCGGCTTCCGGGCAGCCTCTCCGATACCCTGCTGCCCATCCATCATCGACAGTTCGATCGGCCGGCGCCCCTCAACGTGGTCTATCGCATTTTGCGGGGGGCATGCCGACACGGTAACGAGCGCCGCCAATTCCGCCGTCCCGCAAGGATGCCCGAACTGAGCGCCGGCCCTAAGTACTAACCGCTGCGTCCTACGGCAGCCGCCACCGCATCGTGCAGCGACTTCATGCCGAACGAGATGTCCTGCACCACGCCGTCGACGAAGAAAGTCGGTGTCGCGCGGATATGGCTGCGCCTTCCGCCCTCGATGTGCTCGCGTACCTTCTGCAGATAAATGTGATCGTCCATCTCCGCAGTGTAGCGCGCCATGTCCAAGCCCAGCCCCTCTGCGTAGCGGTACAAGTCTTTGTCCTTGAGATGAGTCTGATTCTGGAACAGCAGGTCATGCATCGGCCAGAATTTGCCTTGTGCCGCTGCGGCCTCCGACGCCTCGGCCGCCAGCTGCGCGTGCGGATGCGCCTCCTGCAGCGGAAAGTGCCGGAAAATAAACCGCACCTTGTTGGGAAACCGCTCGAGCAGCAGCCTCGGCGTCGTCACCGCCACTTTGCAACTGGGACATTCGAAGTCGCCATACTCAATCAGAGTGACGCGCGCATGCAGGGAGCCCTCCAGGTGGTCGGTGGGTTCAGGAGGCACTGCCAGGGTGTGCGGGTGGGATTGTGGACTCATTGCGGCGACTCCTTGGATTCTCGCGCCTCACGCGTCGCGCGCGGGCGATTCGATGGGGCGGATTTTCACACGAATCACACTCGACCGGCGCAGTAACTGCAACTCGCATTCGCGGTCGATCCAGGCGGCGTCGAGCAACGCGGCATCATCGTTGCAGGAGTCTGCGGCGCTCTCCGCGGCAACCCATTGCGGCGTCAGCATGCTTAAGGGGCCTAGGTCAGGATGATCTTCGACTGCTGCGCGGCCAGGCCTTCCACGATGAGCCGGTTGACGCGTCGCACGAAGATCGCCGGATCATCCAATTCGCCGCCTTCCGCCAGCATGGCCTGGTCGTACAGCACATGCGCTAGATCCGCAAACGACCCCTCATCGGCGGCGTCGCGCAGGCGCTCGACCAGCGGATGTTTGGGATTCAATTCGAGAATCGGCAGCGTGGCAAAAGGATTGCTCTGACCTGCCTGCTTGAGAATGCGGCCCATGCGCAAGCTCACGCCGAATTCGCCGGCGACCAGAACCGCGGGCGAATCCGTGAGACGCGCCGAGACCTGCGCGCTGGCGATCTTGCCCGACAACACCTTGGCCAGTCGTTCCGCCGTCTCCTTGAACGCGGACTCGGCGGCAGCCTTTTCCGGTGTTTCAATGGCCGACGCCACGTCGGCGGCGCTGCTGGCGACATTCGCCAGTGACTTACCCTCGAACTCCTGCAAATGCCCGGCGACCCACTCGTCGATCCGATCGATGAGCAGCAGCACTTCCATACCCTTGGCGCGGAATGCTTCCAAATGCGGGCTGTTGCGCGCGGCGGCCAATGTATCTGCGGTCAAAAAATAGACCGCCTTCTGCTCCGCCTGCATGCGCGACACGTATTGCTCGAGCGAGACTGTGGCAGCATCGCCGCTCTCGGACGTGGAATGGAAACGCAGCAGCTTCGCGATGCGCTCCTTTTGGGCCGGGTCCTCGATGATGCCTTCCTTCAACACCACGCCAAAGGTCTTCCAGAATTCCGCGAATTCCTGCGGCTTGTTCGCCGCCAAATCCTCGAGCAATTCCAGGGAACGCTTGACCAGCGCCCCCTTGATCTTTTCGACGGTGCGGTTGTTCTGCAGCAGCTCGCGCGACACGTTCAACGGCAGATCGGCCGTATCGACCAGTCCGCGCATGAAGCGCAAGTACGGCGGCAGCAACTCCGCCGCTCGGTCCATGATGAACACGCGCTTGACGTACAGTTGAATGCCGCCCTTCTGCTCGCGCTCGTAGAGATCGAACGGCGCACGCTTCGGCAGATACAACAGCGAGGTGTACTCTATGTTGCCCTCGACCTTGTTGTGCGCCCAGCTGCGCGCGTCTTCGGAATCGTGGCTCAAGTGCTTGAAGAACGCCTGATAGTCCTCGTCCTTGAGTTCGGACTTCGGACGCGTCCAAAACGCCTTGGCCTGGTTGACGGTCTCTTCGGTCTCGTCGGCTTTCAAAATGATGGGAATACTCAGGTGATCCGAATACTTGCGCACCAATTGGCGCAGGCGCGAGGGCTCGAGAAACTCCTTGTCCTCCTCGCGCAGATGCAGGATCACTTCGGTGCCGCGGTCCGCCTTGTCGCCCGCCTGAATTTGGTACTGGCCCTCACCGTCCGATTCCCAGCGCACCGCCTCAGAGTCCGTGCGCTTGGTCAGCACCGTCACCTTGTCGGCGACGATGAATGCCGAGTAAAAGCCGACGCCGAACTGGCCGATCAATTGTGCGTCCTTGGCGGAGTCGCCGCTCATGGACTCGAGAAATTTGCGGGTGCCGGAGCGCGCAATGGTTCCCAGGTTGTCGATCACTTCGGCTTCGCTCATGCCGATGCCATTGTCCTTGATGGAGAGGGTGCCGCCGGCG
Organism: Gammaproteobacteria bacterium; assembly: GCA_025358615.1. Lineage (GTDB taxonomy): Bacteria > Pseudomonadota > Gammaproteobacteria > Steroidobacterales > Steroidobacteraceae > Bog-1198. Next base: position 13,248 of record JANYIY010000006.1, read on the forward strand.
CTGTCCGGAACCAATCTTACCGAGAGGTCATCCGCCCCCAATAGTTCGGGCCTGGAAAGCGCCTCGAATCGCAGCTTTTCGCAGGCATCCGAGGCGTTCGAGATGAGTTCGCGCAGGAATATTTCCTTGTGCGAGTACAGCGAGTGAATGACCAAGCGCAGCACTTGCTTGGTCTCGGCTTGGAAGTCTTTTGTCTGCGGCTGTGTTTCGGTCGTCATGGGCCTTACAATCAGTTTGTTATACGGGTGTCCTACAAGCGGCGGGCGCCTCGGCTCAAATGGGGCCGCCGGCGGATTCTTCAAGGTATCATGGCCAAGAGCGTCGCCAATGTAGCGGTCTGGGTGGCGCTGGCCGGCAACTTGCTCGTGGCCGCGGCAAAGTTGGTGGCCGCGGCGGTCACGGGTTCAGCCGCCATGTTGAGCGAGGCCGTGCATTCGCTGGTCGACACGATCAACGAGCTGCTGCTGCTGTACGGCATCGCACGCTCGGTCCGCCCGCCCGACCGCCTCCATCCCCTGGGTTACGGACGAGAGCTGTACTTTTGGAGCTTTGTCGTCGCGCTGCTGATCTTCACTCTCGGCGCAGGCGTTTCGGCTTACCAGGGCGTAAATCGCCTGCTGCACCCCGTGCCCATCGAACGGCCGATCGTCATCTTCGTCGTGCTCGGCATCTCGCTGGCCTTCGAAGGTGCATCGTGGCTGGTGGGCATGCGCGCCTTCCGCGCGACCAAACGCTACCGGGGCTGGTGGGAGGCGTTTCGGCGCTCCAAGGATCCGCCCACTTTCATCGTGGTGTTCGAAGATACCGCGGCAATACTCGGCATCATGGTGGCCGCCGCCGGCACGGCGCTGGCCATCATGACGGACGACTCGCGCTGGGACGGAGCGGCATCACTCGCCATTGCCGTCATCCTGGCGGCAGTGGCGGCGCTGCTCGCCAGAGAATCGAAGGAGTTGCTGATCGGCGAGCGCGCCGACCCCGTTTTGAGCGACGCCATCATGCGCACGGCGGCGGGGATCGCCGGCGTTTGCAGTGCCAACGGCATCGTGACGCTGCAGCTCGCCCCCAATAACGTGGTCGCCGTGCTGAGCCTGGACTTCTTCGACTACTTGCGTGCGCCGGACATCGAGCGAGCCGTGATCGAACTGGAGACGCGCGTTCGCAGCGCCCACCCGGAAGTATCGGCACTGTTCGTAAAGCCGCAAAGCGTGTTGGCGGCGTCGCAAAGTCCAGAGCCCGGCATCGGCCAGTTGATATCCGACCGGCGCGGCGATGCGGATGGTGATGGCGGGGCCGCGCAGGACGATGTCGGCGACGGGTGAGGGAGCGTCGCCTAGCCGGGCCAGCCCGCACGCGGATCGAAATTGAACTCGCTCTTCATTCGCTCATAGGCTTGTTTCGCCTGCGCCGATTGCGCCGCCGGTGTCACCAACTTGATGCTGACGATTTGATCGCCGTTCGGACTGCCCGGAAACCCGCGTCCGCGTAGACGCAGTTTCTGTCCCGATTGCGCGCCGGCGGGCACCGTCAACTCGACGGTCCCTCCGAGGGTGGGCACGGCCACTTTGGCGCCTAGAGCGGCCTCCCACGGTGCCAGCGGCAATTCGATCTGCACGTCCTTGCCCTGCAACAGATACAGAGAATGCGGCCGCAGCTTGACGCGGACTATTAGCGCGCCGCGGCCGCCGGCGATTCGCAGCGGCTGCGAGTCGGTGACTCCGGCAGGGATCTGCACATCGACGTAGCGCGTGCGCCCAGACTCGGTCAGCGCGACGCGACGCTTCGTGCCGGCGAAGGCCTCCTCCACCGTAATATCAAGGTTACCCGCTTCAGCCTCGGCCGGTGGCGCCTGCGCGGCGCCGCCAAACAGGGTAGAAAAGAAATCGCTGAAGCCGTTGAGGTCGGAAAAGCGCTGGCTGCCGGCCCCTGCGTGCCCGAATCGCTGCGCCCAGTCGGGGGGCGGACGGAATTGCTGACCGGGCCGGTAGTCGCGGCCCAGTTGATCATAGGCCGCGCGCTTTTCCGCATCGCGCAGCACCTCGTAGGCCTCCTGGACCTCTTTGAATTTGCTCTCCGCGTTCTTTTCTTTGCTGACGTCCGGATGGTACTTGCGCGCCAGCTTGCGATACGAGCGCTTTACCTCGTCGGCGTCGGCAGAGCGGGCCACACCGAGAATCTCGTAATAATCCTTATACTGCATGCCTACCTTTCGCGATTAATACTATATATCACAAGCACCTAGCATAACTGGCGGCCCAACCTTGAATTAGACAGGAACGTCCCGACCTAACGAGAGCCGCGTTACCATATTGTGATTAGTTTCTGTAAAGAAAAGGGCTCATGAAGCGCATTTTCCTGTTTCTCGTGACCAACTTGGCCGTACTGGCCCTGCTCAGCGTGGTGATATTCATCATCGAGCAGGTTTTCGGCGTGCGCTTGGGCCAGGGAGGCCTGGGTGGGCTGTTGGTTTTCGCAGCCGTTTTCGGTTTCGGCGGAGCACTGATCTCGCTCGCCCTATCGAAATGGACTGCCAAACGGCTGATGGGCGTGCGGGTGATCGACGCGCCGCAATCGGACGTGGAACGCTGGTTGGTCGCCACAGTCAAACGTCTGGCCGACCAAGCCCAAATCGGCATGCCCGAGGTGGGCATCTTCGAGGCGCAGGAGATGAATGCCTTCGCCACGGGCGCGCGGCGCAATGCGGCCTTGGTGGCGGTAAGCTCCGGATTGCTGCGCAGCATGTCGCGCGCCCAGATTGAGGCAGTCCTAGGTCACGAGATCAGCCATGTCGCGAATGGCGATATGGTCACACTCGCTTTGCTGCAGGGTGTGCTAAATACATTCGTGATTTTTCTCGCGCGCATCATCGGCGGCATCGTCGATCGGGCGCTGTTTAAGAACGAGCGCCAAGAGTCCGGCATCGGATTCTTTCTGACCACCATGGTCGCGCAAATAGTCCTCGGAATTTTGGCGAGCATGATTGTCAGCTGGTATTCGCGCCGGCGGGAATTTCGTGCCGATCGTGGCGGGGCCAACCTTGCCGGCACCGGCGCTATGATCAGCGCGCTCGAGGTGCTGAAGCGCAGTCAGGGTCAGCCGATGCCGCCGCAAATGCAGGCCTTCGGTATCAACACGGGCGGCGGCGGCGGCTTCATGCGGCTTTTCATGAGCCATCCGCCGCTCGATGAGCGAATTGCAGCCTTGCAGTCACAGGAATTGAGATGACTCCAGAAAATGAAATCGTGGTCGAGCCGCCGGCGGTCGAACGAGTCGGCCGTGAGCTGTCGCGCTGGTTCGGCAACAGCGACTTTGCGACGCGGCCGAAACCCACGGCGCTGCACCGCGACTCGGGCAGGCATGTCGATTGGGCTCGGGTATTGCCTTTCCTATTGATGCACGTCGCCTGCCTGGCCGTGATCTGGGTGGGCTTCAGCTGGGTCGCGCTGTTGGTGACGTTGGCGCTCTACCTCGTGCGCATGTTCGCCATTACCGGCTTCTATCATCGCTATTTTTCCCACCGCACCTTCAAGACCTCGCGCGCCGGCCAGTTCATCTTTGGATTGCTGGGTGCCTCCGCGGTGCAGCGCGGCCCTATTTGGTGGGCAGCACACCATCGCCACCATCATGTCTACTCGGACAAGCCCGACGATGTCCATTCACCAGTGCAACACGGTTTCTTTTGGAGCCACATGGGCTGGTTCATGTCGCACAAGCATTTCGCCGCGGACCTTTCGCGGGTGAAGGATCTGCTCAAGTATCCGGAGCTGCGCTTCCTGGATCGTTTCGATATTGCAGTGCCCACCCTGCTCGGCGTGGGCGTTTTCTTGCTGGGGGTGCTGCTCAAGCATGTGGCGCCGGGCTTGGGCACGAGCGGCTGGCAGATGCTGGTGTGGGGATTCTTCATCTCCACCGTGTTGGTTTATCACGGTACCTATACCATCAACTCCCTGTCCCATGTGTTTGGGCGTCAGCGCTACAAGACCGGCGACGCCAGCCGCAACAACGTCTGGCTGGCCATCATCACCTTGGGAGAAGGCTGGCATAACAACCACCATCACTACCCGGCGTCGGCGCGCCAGGGCTTTTACTGGTGGGAATTCGACATTACATTCTACCTGTTGAAGCTGATGTCTTTTTTTGGCGTGATCTGGGACCTAAAGCCCGTGCCGGCCGCCGTACGCGAGGGAGCCGGCAAGCGGCTCTAATGATGCCGCGGCCCGCGCCACCGGGTTCGCGCCGCGCAGCCATTGCTACCGTACATGCCTCGCCCGCCTGAATTAAACACCTTGGGGGAGCTCAAGGCGGCGGTAGGCGCCGGCTCCTGGCTGGACTCGGCGGAAGCGATTGAGCCGTATCTCAACGACTTTCGCCGCCTGTACCATGGTGCGGCCCCCTTGGTGCTGTTGCCGCGCAGCGTGGATGAGGTCGCGCGAATTCTGCAGATTTGCGACCGTGAGGAAGTCGCGGTGGTACCGCATGGCGGCAACACCGGCTACTGCGGCGGCGCCACGCCCAATGCAAGCGGGTCGCAAATCGTGCTGTCCCTGCGCAAGCTGAATCGTGTGCGGCAAATCGACGCCGCCAACTATTCCATGATCATCGAAGCGGGATGCACCCTCGCCGAGGCACAGCGCGCCGCCCGCGAAGTGCAGCGGCTGTTCCCGTTGAGCTTGGGGTCGGAGGGCACCGCACAGATCGGCGGGAATCTCTCCACCAATGCCGGCGGCACGGCGGTCCTGCGCTACGGCATGATGCGCGATCTGGTGCTGGGACTCGAAGTGGTGCTGGCGGACGGCCGGGTCTTGCACGGCCTGAAGAGCTTGCGCAAGGACAATACCGGCTACGATGTCAAATCCCTCTTCGTGGGCGCGGAAGGTACTTTGGGCATCATTACCGCGGCTTCTTTGAAACTATTTCCAGCGCCGGCCGATACCGCCACCGCGCTGGTCGGCATCGACTCGCCGCGGCAAGCATTGGACCTGCTGGCCCGCCTGCGCACTGCAGCCGGGGATCAGGTCACTTCCTTCGAATTGATGCCGCGTCTGGCGGTGGAGCTCACGGTCAAGCACATCACGGGCGTCGCCGATCCATTGCAGCAGGGTACGCCCTGGTACTTGCTCATCGAGTTGTCTTCGCCGAATCCGCGGCAAGATCTGCTCAGCCTGTTGACCGCCGCTCTGGAGGATGCCGCGGCGCGCGGCGTCATAGCCGATGCGATGCTCGCGAGCTCGATCGCACAATCCCAAGCCATGTGGAAGTTGCGCGAATCGGTACCGGAGGCGCAACGCCAGCACGGCGCGAGCCTCAAGCACGATGTCTCCGTGCCGGTATCGGCCATCCCCACTCTCATCGAAGAAGGTTCTGCGCTGGTACAGCGCCTGGCTCCCGACGGCGATGTGATCTCCTATGGCCATGCGGGCGACGGTAATCTGCATTTCAACGTCAGTCAGAAGCCCGGCATCGACGTCAAGAGCTTCATGGCGCGCGCCCCGCTGCTGGAGCTCGCCATGTTCGATCTGGTGGAAAGTCTCGGCGGCAGCATCAGTGCCGAGCATGGCATCGGGCGGCTGAAGGCCGAGGAATTCGCGCGCCGCGCCGATCCGGTGGAACTCGCCGTCATGCACGAGTTGAAGCGCGCGCTCGATCCGAAAGGCATATTGAATCCAGGCAAGGTGTTGTGCGTACGCTGATCGTTCCGCTGCGCACCGCCCGCCTCAATATCCGCGAGTTCGTCAAAGACGACTTCCGCGCCATCTACGCCTACTCATCGGACGCACGTGTCACGCGCTACCTGTTTTTCGGTCCCCGCGATGAGGACAGCACCATCGACTATCTCGAAGGTCTGCTGGCTTCGCAGCGCGAACGGCCACGGACCCGGTTCGAAATGGCGGTCGAGGAAATCGAATCGGAGCGCGTGATCGGTGCCTGCGACCTGTCCTTCATCGAACGCAATGTGGTCGACTTGGGCTACATGCTGGGCATCGAGAATTGGGGCAAGGGATACGCCACGGAGATTGCGCTGGCGCTGGTCGATGCCGCCTTCTTTGATTTGCAGGCGGATCGGGTGATTTCGACGGTCGATGTCAACAACGGCGCCTCGATCCGCGTGCTCGAGAAAATCGGCATGCGTTGGGAAGCCGTGTTTCGCAAGCATCGCCGCGCCAAGAATCGCTGGTGGGACTGCCATCTGTTCGTCTTGCCGCGCGAAGTCTGGGAATCATCGCGAGTCAACTACACCCCGTGACGGGCCTACCTCGCGCCGCCGCCTACTTCCCCGAACGGCCTTCCTCGTCCTTGTCCTCGGCATCGAGCTCGCGTGCATGCTTGGTAGCGCGCTTCAGCACATCCTCGCTCGGCACGCCGGCACGACCGCTATTGCGCAAGGTCAGCAACCCGCCGACGATCGCGCCGACCACGAGAACTATGATGATGATGGCCTTGAGCAAGGCAGGTATCTTGATACCTACGCAGTCACGCGAATCAAGCCTTCCTGCGCTGCGCTCGCCACCAGCCGTCCGTCGCGCGCAAACACGCTGCCGCGTGTGAAGCCACGGGCGCCCGAAGCACTCGGGCTGTCGACGGCGTACAGCAACCAATCATCCACGCGCACGCTGCGGTGAAACCACATCGCATGATCGATGCTGGCAATCACCAGCTGCGGAGAAATCAGCGACACGCCATGCGGCCGCAGCGCGGTATCGAGCAGATGGAAATCGGACACGTAGGCCAGCAGGCAGCGATGCAGCGCCTCGTCGTCAGCCAGCTTGTCCACGGTCCGAAACCAGATGTGCTTAACGGGAGCGGATTTGTCCCGGCGCAGCGACCCTGGTGGCTCCACCGGGCGAAACTCGAACGGCCGCTTCTGTTCCAGGACTCGGCGCGCCGCCTGCGGCAGCTTGTCGGCGAACTCGCGATAGTGGGACTCGATGTCCTGCAAGGACTCGGGGAGCGGCACGTCAGGCATCGGAATCTGGTGATCGAGGCCTGTTTCCGGCGACTGGAACGAGGCGGACATATTGAAAATTTGCCGCCCGTGCTGAATGGCCACCACCCGCCGGGAAGAGAAATGCTTGCCGTCAAGCGCCCGATCGACCTCATAGACGATAGGCGCGTTGAAATCGCCGCGGCGCAGAAAATACGCGTGCAAGGAGTGCGCCACGCGATCTTCAGCCGTGGCCGTCGCCGCCACCAGTGCCTGACCCAGCACCTGGCCGCCGAACACCTGCGGACTGCCGATGTCGCGGCTCTCGCCGCGAAACAAATTCATTTCCAGCCGCTCCAGCGTCATCACCTTGATCAAATCGTCCAGCAGCTGATTCATGTTTTCACAACGCGACGTCAAATGCCGCCGGATTGCCCATCGACGTCGCTGGCCCCGACACCCAGCCGCTTCTGCATGATGGGGCTGGTGGTGGTGTACTGCAGGAACTGGCGCTTTTCCGGGAACAAGTGGTGCTGGATGGCGAACGCTGTGAGCGCGGCCTCGTGAAATCCGCTCAGGATGAGCTTCTTCTTGCCGGGATAAATATTGATATCGCCGATCGCAAAGATCCCCGGGACGCTGGTCTGGAATTTCTCGGTGTCCACTTTGAGCGCGCGCTTCTCCAACGCCATGCCCCACTCCGCAATGGGACCCAACTTCGGATGCAGACCATAGAATGCAAGAATTTTATCGGTCGACAATTGCAGTTCGCGGCCATCGGCCGTGTGTACGTCGAGCCCCACCAGCGTGTCGCCGTCCTTGCGCAGCGCCGCCGCATTGCCCTCCACCACCTGCATTTTCCCTGCGCTCACCAGTTCGCGCATGCGTGCCACGGTGGCGGGAGCTGCGCGGAATTCCGCGCGCCGGTGCAGCAGCGTCAGGGAACGCGCCTTCTCGCACAGCGCCACCGTCCAGTCCAGAGCCGAGTCTCCGCCGCCGCAGATCACGAGGTCGCGGCCATGAAAATCCGCAGCGGATTTGACGCGGTAGTGCACGCCCTTGTCTTCGAACTCCTCGACGCCGGGCAGCGCCAAGCGCCGCGGCTGAAAAGAGCCGACGCCCGCGGCGATCACGACGGCGCCCGCGATCAGGCGGGTGCCGGCGGAGGTCGCGACGTGGAACTTGCCGCCTTCCAGGGCCTGCACTTCGGTGACTTCCTGTCCAAGATGAAAAGTCGCGTGAAATGGCTTCGCCTGTTCCAACAGCCGGTCGATCAACTCCTGAGCACCACAAATCGGCAGCGCCGGAATGTCGTAGATCGGCTTGTCCGGATACAATTCGGTGCACTGGCCGCCGGCCTGCGCCAGCGAATCGATGATGTGCGCGCCGATTCCGAGCAGGCCGAGTTCGAAAATTTGGAACAGTCCCACGGGACCTGCGCCGATGATGACGGCCTCGACTGGGGTGGGGGCGGCCTGCGCCGCGCTGGATTCTTCCAACATGTTGAGCCTGATTCCTTGAGTTTCAGCGAAAAACGCTAGCAAATTGTAGCTGAATGCGCCCGCCTCTGCGGACCGCCATGAGCGCTGCGACGAGCTTCAATCCCACCACCCAGGCAACCAGATTCGATCCACAGGGTACTTATGTAGGTGATTGGATCCCCGAGCTCGCGCGCTTGTCGGACGAGTATCCATCGGCCGTGGGCGGCGGCGGCGCAGAACTAACACCGCGGCGTCACCGGCGCTCGCCAGGTCGCAATGGTATGTACATGTTTTGTCGAGCAAAATGCCTCTAAGGATGTCGAACATGCATGCGATAGTCAGCCTTTCCGAGAACCTTGCAGAAGATGAACGTGAATCTACCCGCCCGATCCGCGCCCTGAATCGCGGTCTCGAAGTGCTTATGGAATTGAATCGCCTGGAACGGGCCGCCATCAACACCCTGGCGAGTGCGGTCCGCCTGCCACGCACCACCACCTACCGAATCTTGGAAACGCTGCGCTTGGCCGGATATGTCGACCGCGACCCGCACGACGACTGCTATCGCCCGACCATCATGGTGCGCGGCCTGTCGGATGGCTTCGATGATGAAGCCATGGTTGCGCATCTCGCGAAACCACACCTCGCTGCCTTGGGGGCCCTCATCGTTTGGCCGGTGGCAGTCGCGACACCGTCCGGCGCGACCATGATGATCCGCGCAACCACCGATCGTCAGAGCCCGCTCGCCTTGGAACAGTACACCGCCGGCATCCGCGTACCCATGCTGGGCTCCGCCGCGGGGCGCGCCTATCTGGCGTTCTGTTCGAACCAGCAGCGCGATGCGCTGTTGGAACTGCTGTCACGTTCCTCGCTCCCCGAAGACCGCTTGGCGCGCAGCCGCATCAATGTAGAACGGCTGCTCAACGAGACGCGTACTCAAGGATTCGGCATGGCGCATCGCGCCCGGCGCGTCTCCGAGGAAACCAGTCTCGCCATACCGGTTCGTGCCAAAGATCGGATTCTCGCCACCGTCACGGTTCGCTATGCTGCTACCGCGGTCCCCCTGCGCACGGCGGTGGAACAGTTTCTGCCGAAGATGCGTGAGGTCGCGCAAAAGATCGAGGCTGAATTTGTCTAGAGCTTGGGAAGCCGGCTCAGTATCTGCGCGGCGATGTCTGCATAGCCACCGCCGAAATGATGACCGCCCGGCATCTTGACGGCGATGCCTTCCTTGCCGGTCAATTGCGCACACGCTGAATCGCCGTCGTTCTCGCCGTACAGACACAGGTAGGGTGGGCCGCTCCAGTGCTCTAATTCCGGTGCGGTTGCCCTGCCGCCGCTGGGGGTTCCCAGCCAGTTCTCCAGATGAAATTCGAACAAGGCGTTGTCGCTGATGCCCAGCAGCGTGGTGAGTCCCACCATGTCATGTGTTTGCGCCGGCAGGCGGTTCACCATGAAGGGTATGGTATCGGCGCCTTGGGAGTAGCCGATCAAGAGCACATGGCTTTTGCCCCATTCGCGCGAGTAGTGCCGCATCACCCGGTCGAGATCCTGAGCGGCGCCTTGCGGGGTGCGCGGCGACCAGAAATATTTCAACGAATCCCACCCAACAATGGGAATGTGGTGCTTTGCAAGTTCCCCGGACACGCCACGGTCGAGACCCACCCAACCGCCGTCGCCGGAGAGGAAAATTCCGAACCAAGGGCTCGGGGTTCCTGGCGCTGCGGGCACGACGGTCAGCGGCAAATCCGCCACCGGTGCCGGCAACGTAGCCGGCGCAGTCGGTGCCGACGCCGTGGTTATCTGCGCATAGGCCGCTTCGAATTGCGCCGGATCGATTTCTCCTTGCAGTGCAAGCGACTTTCCGGAGCGATTCTTCGTCCCCGATGTCTTGCACAGCGATTTTTTCAAATCGAGGTCCGGGCGCAAGCCGACGGAGAGCGCGCCTTTGAATAGGCCGTCAGGTGCTTGTGCTAGTGTCGCAGTCACCAGCGTGGCGCCGGAGGCATAGCCCACCAGAGTCGGCTGGATGTACTGCTTGAAAGCTAATTTCGCTTGTAGGTAGCGGCTCAAATTTTCGAAATCGGCGGCCGGCGAAACGCACTTCTCCCGCGACGTTGCCAATTCGGCCAGGTAGTGACGACTATCGACGCCGGCGACGAGAGCGCCGCGCGCGGTGAGCCTTTGCGCCACGGTAATCAGGTCAAGATTCCAGCCACCGTCGCCCGATAGAAACAGCACCACGTCACGGGGCACGCCGGCGTGGGGTCCTGCAGCGCGATAAACGCTGACCTTGCCGAAGCGCCCATAGTCAAAAGCCTCGGTCGGCGTTGCCGCAGACCCCACAGCGCACGCCATCACTACAACCAATGTCGCCACACTCGCGGCCAATCTCTGCATGGCCGCCACCTACTTTCTCAGGACCTTACCGACACCGCCGGAGATGAGCGCGGTGACGTCAAGCAGCGCGCCGGCAATCGCCAGACCATCCGGTGCTGCCAGATAGCGCGGGCGCCAAACCGGCGAGAATTTTTCCTTGTATTTGCGCAGCCCCTCGAAGTGATAGAACATCTCGCCGTAGCGCTGCACCATGCGGCCGAGCTTGTGCCAGGTCGGCGCCAGCGCATGCTCTTCCAGTCCGGAAAGCGGCGCCATGCCCAAATTAAACCAGTGAAACCCCTGCATTTTGCCCCATAGCATGCACTCGATCAGCAGATAGTCGATGACTCCCTTCGGCGCGTCACCGTTGTAGCGCATGAGATCGACCGACAATTCGCTCGCGGCGCCGCGCCAAAGGTTGGCGAAGGCGACCACCGTGCCCCCCCGGCGCACCACTCCGCAATCGAAGTTCTGTAAGTACCGCTCGTCGAAGAACCCGAGGGAGAAGCGCTTCTCGGCGGTCTTTTTCTCTTCCAGCCAAGCATCGGATACGGCGCGCAGTTCGCCGAGAACGGCGCCCACCTCAGCACGCGGAATCACCTCGAACTGCGCCCCATCGCGGCTCGCCCGCCGATGCGCCTGGCGCAAGTCGGCGCGTGCCGCGCCTTCCAGCGAAAATGTGTCGAGCGCCACGCGTGCCTCTTCGCCGAGCTTGCTCAAGTTCAACCCAAAGTCGATGTACAAGGGCAGATTTTGCGGCTTGACCTGGTAGAACACCGGCGACACCGCCATCACATCGCAATGTTCCAGAAACGCCCACGCCAAGGGCTCGCATACTTCCGGGGGGCCGACCGGGTCGCCCATCGCCACCCAACTGTGCCCCGACACCTGGTACATGATGAACGCCGTGCGCTCAGCGTTGAACAGCAAGTTCTTGTCGCCGAGCAACGCCAAATTGGCGGTGCTGTCATCGGCTTCTGCTACCAACTCGGCGGCACGCGCAAGGTCCGCCTCGCTTGGCGCCAGCATGGGCGGTGGCGCCGGGCGCAGCACCCGCCACAAACCGTAGGCAGCGGCAATCACGGCGGCGAACAGCGAGGCACGCAGGCTGCGCGGCGCCGAGGCGTGAAAGGCGAAATCCCACCACAGTTGGTTGTCGTAGGGCACATGCCGATTGGCGAATATCACCAGCCACGCGACGGTGAACAACACCAAGAACAGTGCCACGATCCAAGGGCCGGAGTAGTGCTGATCGATCAAGGACACGCGCCGCCGGAAGCGGCCTCGAGCCGATACCAAGACGATGACGACGACGCCCAGCACCATGGCCTCTTCGTAGTCGAAGCCCTTGAGAAGCGACAAAATGATTCCCGCGCACAGCAGCCAAATCGTCAGCCACCACGCAGCGTCGAGCCGACGGTACAGTCCATGGGCAATCACCAGCAAGCCCACTCCCACGGCACTGCCGAGCAAGTGCGACAGCTCCAGGATGGGCAGCGGCACAAACCCGCGCAACAGGTCCAGGCGCGTACCCAATCCCGGCGTGGCGCCCGAGAACAGCAGCACCGCGCCTGCCAGGAATACGGCGATGGCGATGGCCTGCGGCGTGACGGCAATCAGAAAGGTGCGCCCGAGCTGTACCAGCCGCACCGCGGGTCCGCGATGCGCCCACAGTTCGTGTGCGCCCAGTAGAGCCAGCGCGGCGGCGAAGGGAGCGAAGTAGTATATGGCGCGGTACGCGACCAGCGCGCCTAACAGGCTGTCCTTCGGTACGGTCGGCAGCAACAGCAGCAACACCGCTTCGAACACTCCGATACCGCCGGGCACATTGCTGATCACGCCGGCGGCAATGGCAATCAGATAAACGCCGGCGAATGCCCCGAAGCTCATCGCCGCCTGTGGCGGCAACAGCACATACAGGACGCTCACCGCGCATAACAAATCGGCGCACGCTACGGCGACCTGCGCGAAAGCCACGCGCGGTTTGGGCACCGGAATGACCATGCGCCAAATTTGCAAGGGCTCATGCCGTGTGCATACCAGCCACAGATACGCCGCCACCCCGGTCAGCAGAACGGCCCCGGCAAACATGGACAGCGAGGCATGCATGTTCAGCACCGATTGCGACATGCCGGCCTGGGTGAGCAGCGACAGTCCGAGCAGCAAGCCCGCTCCCAACAAAAACGTCACACTGCCGAAGGCAATGATGGTGGCAATCTGTTTCGCGCCGAGGCCCAGAGCGGTATAAGCCCGGTAGCGAATTGCCCCGCCGCTCAAGGTGTTGAGGCCCACATTGTGGCCGATGGCGTAACCCATGAAGGAGATCAGGGCAATGCGAGGATACGGCACATGCGCGCCCGCAAAGCGCACGGCCAATGCGTCATACAGCGTCAGGCAGCCATAGCCCAAAACCGTGAAAAAGGCCGCCCGCAGCACTTTCGCCGTAGGAATTGCATGCACGTGCGCGAGAACGTCAGCCCATCGATATTGGCCAAGCAGATGATGCAGCCAAAACAAGGCTAGCCCGAACAGAGCCAATCCGAGCAGGGCAGTCCACTTAGGGACCTTGGGAGCTGTGACCGTGTGTGCCAAGCGAGCTATCGTAGCAGGGCCTCCCGGGCGACGCTGCGAACTGGTAGCCTTTCCTTTTCCCAAACGAATACAAGGGGTAGCCGACGCATGAGTTCCACCACCGAAAGCCGGCAGGCAACCATGGACGCCACACAGATTTATCGCGAAGAAACGTTCACCGACCGCAAGGTGGGCACGATTCGCCGCCTGACGCCCGTGACTGCGGACGGTTCGACGGACGCCGCGCGGCCCGTGCTTTTTGTAGGACAGGCGCAGGTCATGACCCCGATGGGCGCCGTCCCGATCAGCTTCGAACTCGACGCTGTCACGTTGCATGTCGCCATCGAGAAATTCGGCGCGGCCGCCGAGCAAGCCGTGCATCAAACCATGCGCGAGTTGCAGGAGATTCGCCGCGAACAGGCGTCCTCCTTGGTCATCCCCGACGCTGCCGGCGGAGCGCTTCCCAGTCCCAACGACCTGCTCGGCCGCGGCCGACGGCGTTAGTCGCCGGTGTCGCCGGACGATTCCAGCGCATCCCAGCGCGCGTAGGCGATCTCGAGTTCCGCGGCCAATGACGTCAGTCGTTGCAGCGCGTGCTTGCCGCGCTCGTCGCTGCCCTGGAACAGCGCCGGGTCTGCAATGACGGCCTGCAGCTGCAATTGTTCTGCTTCGAGCCGCTGAATCTTCTCGGGCATGGCGTCGAGTTCGCGTTGATCTTTGTAGGACAGGCGTCGTGCCTTGGCGCGGGGGCGCGCCATCTCGGCCGTCGCCGCCGCCCCTGATTCGGCTTGGGCGGCCGTGGACACAGGCAGTGGCGGCGCGGGCGCAGCTACATCTCGGCGTTGGCGCAGCCAGTCGCTGTAGCCGCCCACGTATTCGTTGATCTGGCCCCTGCCTTCGAACACCAGAGTGCTGGTCACCACATTGTCGAGAAATGCGCGGTCATGGCTTACCAGCAGCAAAGTGCCGGCATAGTTGGCCACCATCTCTTCCAGAAGCTCCAAGGTTTCCACGTCCAGATCGTTGGTTGGTTCATCCATCACCAATAAATTGCTGGGTTTGGCGAACAGGCGCGCCAGCAGCAACCGATTGCGCTCGCCGCCCGACAGCATGCTGACCGGCGCGTGCAGCCGTTCCGGCGCAAACAGAAAATCTCGCAAGTATCCCGACACATGCCGCGGCTGGCCGTCTATGGTGACCGTGTCGCCGCTGCCGCCGGTGACGTTGTCCATGATTGACGCGGTCGAATCCAGCTGATCGCGTTGTTGATCGAAATAAGCCGGCAGCAAGCCCGTGCCACGGCGGATCGCGCCTTCGGTGGGTTCCAATTCGCCCACCAGCAATTTAATCAAGGTCGTCTTGCCGCAGCCGTTCGGACCAATGATGCCGATGCGATCGCCGCGCAGGATACGGACGGAAAAGTCTGCAATCACCGGCGCCCCGTCAAAGCGCTGCGTAACCCGGGTCGCCTCGAATACCAGCTTGCCCGACGGCGCGGCATCCTGTACCCGGATCTCCACCTGCCCGATGCGATCACGGCGTTCGCTGCGTTGAATCCGCAACTGCTTCAGCGCGCGCACCCTGCCCTCGTTGCGCGTGCGCCGTGCTTCCACTCCGCGGCGAATCCACACCTCTTCCTGTGCCAGCTTCTTGTCGAACAAGGCGGCATGCTTGGCCTCGACCTCGAGCGCCGCCTGCTTCTGCACCACGTAGGCGTCATAGTTGCCCGGCCAGACGCGCAATTGACCGCGATCCAGCTCCACGATCCGGGTCGCCAATCGGCGCACGAAGGCGCGATCGTGGCTGATGAACAGCAGGGCACCGTCGAACTCGAGCATCATCTCCTCGAGCCAGGTGATCGCCTCGATATCCAGATGATTGGTCGGCTCATCCAGCAGCAAGAGATCGGGCATGGCGACCAGCGCGCGACCGAGCATCACCCGCCGCCGCCACCCGCCCGACAGAGCGCTCATGGCGGCGTTCGGATCGAGCTGTAGGCGCGAAATCACCTGATCAACTTGCAGATCTGCCTGCCAATCGTCGTGTTCGCCACGGCGCAAGCCGCCCATCACCACATCACGCACCGCGGCATCGCTTGCCGGGGAAACCTCCTGTGCCAGGCTCGCGACTCGCGCGCCGGGCCGCACCCAAACCTCGCCGCTGTCGGGCGCGATTTGACGAGTTATCAGCTGCAACAGTGAGGACTTGCCTTCGCCGTTGCGCCCGAGCAGGCAGAGGCGCTCGCCCTTGCGGATCTGCAAGGCGGCATCGAGCAGCAGGGGTTTCAGACCGAAGCTTAGGGAAACCTTGTCGAGGCGTACGGTGGGCATGAGGCCGCGTATAGTAGCGGCATTCGGTACCCCAGCCACACGGAAATGTAGGCACCGTGCTGTGGTGATTTGCCGGCGATGCGGCCGAGATCCGCCCAGGCCGCGGTCAACGCGAGATTTTTCAGCGGCGACCACGCGAGAGGCGCCAGCGAGAATTTGCTGCCGTCGCCGCGATGTATGCGCGTTGTCTACACCGACGCTGGCTCCCCCGCAACGCAGAGCGAAGTCCTGGACCGAGACGTAGGTCACAAATGCGGACGCGCCGGCCGCGCCCTAGACTTGGGTCACCACCCCGATCCACTGCGGCTGGCTGCGGAATATTGTGTCCAAGCGCACAGCCTCGCCGCCTAAGCCCGTTTAACCTGTAGACTTTATTGGGTTTACTTATGACAGTTGCGGCATATCGGGCGCTTGCCTCCTCGCTCCTACTGCTCTCGGGAATGGCCGCGGGCGCAGCAGCGAGCGCGGCCACGGCTCCGGGCGCGCAGACGCGCCCATGAGCATCGACGTGGACAGCACGGCCAGCGCCGTCGCGGCGTGGCCCGAGTAACCGGCCGTGGCGCTACGCACAAGAATCGCAGTGACCTTTATTCTGTTGCTAGCAGCGGTGCTGGCCGCTGCGCTTGGCGCCGTATCCTTGACGAATCGCGGCAATGCCGAGCGCGAGGTGCAGCGGCAGCTCGACGTCGGCGTCTCGGTGTTTTCACGCCTGTTGGAAAGCAACCGTCGCCAGCTTACCCAGGCGGCGCAGGCGGTCGCGGCCGATTACGGATTCCGCGAAGCGGTCGCCACACGCGACACCGACACGCTGGTCTCGGTGCTCGAAAATAGCGGTAAGCGAATCGGCGCCGCCATGGTCGTGCTGACTTCGCTCAACGGCGACGTCGTTGCCGCCTCCGGCCTACATGTCAAGGCCGGCACTCCGTTTCCCCTGTCACCCGAGCAAAGGAGCAGCGTCGCCGGCGACAGCGCCACCAGCTTGATGGTCGACAACGGCCGCATCTACCAGCTCGTGACCGTAGCGGTGCGCAGCCCTCTGCCGGTGGCCTGGATTGCCATGGGCTTTGAACTCGACGCCAAGGCCGCGCGTGAGTTGGCTGATATCACCGGACTGGCTGTGACTCTGTCGGTGAATTCAGCCGGGCACTCGTCGGATATGGTGAGCACCATTGCATCCGGCACGGCGCGCCAATCCGACGTGGTTACGCGGCGCATCGAGATGTCCAAGTCGGGCAACGCCGAGGTTGTCGCTGTTCTGTCGCGATCGCTGGCGGATGCGCGCGCGCCGTTCGAGCGACTGACAAAAGTACTTTTCCTGATTGCAGCCGTCAGCTTGATCGCTTCCGCCGCGGCCGCCTTCTGGCTGGCGCGCAACATCACCCGGCCGCTGCAAGACCTGACGCAGGCCGTCGATCAGATGCGTGCCGGCACCTACGACGTGGCCTTGAGCGTGCAGCGGCCCGATGAGCTCGGAGTGCTGGCCGAAGGCCTGCAGCTCATGCAAACAGCGGTGCAATCCCGCGACCGGTCCATCAGGCGCCTGGCGTACGAAGATTCGCTCACCGGCCTGATGAATCGCACCGCCTTCGGCGCGGCCCTGGGGCGCGCAACTACGGAAGCGCGCGGCGCGCCGATCGCCGTGGCGATCATCAATCTGGACCGCTTCAGGCGCATCAATGAACATCTGGGATACTCGGTGGGCGATGCCGTACTCATCAAGATGGCCGCACGACTCGCAGCCGTCCCCTCGGTGAAATCCGCAGTGGCGCGTCTGGCAGCAGATCAATTCGCGGCCTTTACGCAATTGCGGGACGCCGGCAGTGTGCAGGCATGGGGAACTTCCCTGGTCATGGCGCTGGCCGATCCGGTTTTCGTGGAGGCTCAGCCCATCGATATCACGGCGACCTTAGGTCTGGCGCTGGCGGTTCCCGGTGTCACCTCGGCCGATGAGCTGATGCGCTGCGCCGATCTCGCCTTGGAACATGCACGCCGCGAAAAGCGCGCGCTTGCGGTGTACGAAGAGGCGCTCAAGCCTGCGGCCCGCGACCAACTCTCACTGTTGGGCGAGTTGCGCCACGCGGTCGAGCACGATGAGCTGCGCTTGTTCTTTCAGCCAAAAATTGAGTTCAAGACCGGCCGTGTGACCGGCGCCGAAGTGCTGCTCCGCTGGCAGCATCCGACCCGCGGATTGCTGTACCCGGTCGACTTCATCCCCTTCGCGGAACAGACCGGATTCATCCGGCGCCTCACGCGCTGGACTTTGGATCACGCCATTGCACAAGGAGCGCAGTGGCTGGCGGCAGGCAAACCTCTGGGGCTGGCGGTGAACATCAGCGCCGACGACATAGGCGACATGCGCCTCGATTCGCGCATTGCCAGCATGTTGAGCCGGCACCAGCTGCCACCGGGTCTTCTGGTCTTGGAACTTACCGAGAGCGGGTTCATCGAGGATCCCACGCGGGCGCTGAGCATGCTCGACGCCATCGCGGCGCTCGGCGTGAGTCTGTCGATCGATGACTTCGGCACGGGCTACTCATCGCTCAGCCAGCTGGTCCGCATGCCGGTTCACGAAATGAAAATCGATCGCAGCTTCGTGCAGGGCCTGGAAACCGATCCCGAATTCGCGCCCATCGTGCGCTATGCCATCGACATGGGGCACGGACTCGGACTCAAGGTGGTGGCCGAAGGCATCGAGTCCGAAATGGCGGCGGCTCGCTTGCGCGACTTCGGCTGCGATATAGGACAGGGTTTCCTATATGCCAAGCCCATGCCGCTCGCCGCATTCGAATCCTGGCTCGAAGGCAAAGAGCGCGTGCCGGTCATCGCAATTCCCGTCGATTTCAAAACCGAAGATCTGACCGACACCGTGAGCTTGGCTATTTATTGACGCGCGATTCCTGCCGTTAAGATGCGCGAGTCCATACTTTCCGACACGATTTGCCGGCCTTTTCCTACGCGCCTATGCGCCATTGCCGGCGCCAATGTCCTGCCTGCGTGTTTCTGGTTTCGCGGGAATTCGCGTACAGTAATTTTATTATGTGCCCGCCCAATACCACCGAATGAGTCGCGTAAACATTCTCGGCGAAGCGCTCGATGGGCTAGGCCGGTGGTATGTGGCCGTGCCGCCGTTTCTCATCATTGGATTCCTGGCCGCCCTGTTTTTTCTGACGGGCGCCGGCCAGGAGCGCCTGCAGGAGGCCGGCGGGCGGCTGCAGGATACGGCGCAGCGGGAACTCGCAATCGATGAGTTGCAGACCGCGCTCGCGCGCTCAGTGGCCACACAGCGCGGCTATTTGTTGACCGGCGATCCGAAATACCTCAAGTCGCACGAGAGGGTCGTCGCCGAAGTGGAACCCAAACTGGAACGCCTGCGCAAGGTATACCAGGGATCGACGTCCGCGATTGCCGATGTGCGCAATCTGCATGTTTTGATAGGCAAGCGACTCGCGGATCTGTCGATGCTAGTCACCATTCAGCGGGCCCAAGGCGCCGCGGCCGCGGTTGCGTCGGTAAAGACCAGCGTAGGCACCGACGCCGGCGAGGCTATCGCCGACGTCATGGAACAAATGCGCGGCCGCGAGGCAACGGAGCACGTTGCAGCAGCGACGCATTGGTCCCAATCGCTGCTGCTGACCCGCTGGATCACCGTCGCAGGAACCATTTTCAACATGCTGCTGGTCGGGGTGGCCGCGCGCCTGGTTTACATGGACATGCGCCGCCGCACGGCGCAGACCGCGGAACTGCTCGATCAGAAATTGCAGCTGGAGCGCGAGGCCGAAGAACGCAATCGCGAACTTGTCGAACTCTCGACCCACTTGCAGAGCGTCGCGGAGCGCGAGAAAGCCGGTCTCGCACGTGAGCTGCACGACGAACTCGGCGGACTGTTGGTGGGCGCACGCATGGATATTTCGTGGGCCGAGCAGCATCTCGCGCCGGACGATTCCGATATGAAGCATCGGCTGCAACGTGTGCAGCAGAATCTCTCCGCCAGCGTGGATCTGAAGCGGCGGATCATCGAGGAACTGCGCCCGACGTTGTTGGACAATGTGGGATTGTTTGCAGCGCTGCGCTGGCAATTGAAGGAAACTTGCGGCAGCGCCGGCCTCAAATGTATCGAGTCATATCCTGAAGAAGAACCCACGCTCAACTCAGAGGCCGCCATCGCGCTGTTTCGCATCGCGCAAGAGGCCTTTACGAATATCCTGAAGCATTCGGCGGCCAAGACGGTAGATATCACTCTGAACGTGGATCTTGGCGGTATCGTGATGCAGATTTCCGACGATGGTAGGGGAATCCCCGCGGGCCGGCTCACCGCAACCGGCTCCCACGGCCTGGCGTCCATGCGCCACCGGGTTCGCGCGCTCGGCGGCCGGCTCGACGTCAGAAGTCCGGCTTCGGGCGGCACCGTTCTGCTGGTGCAATTGCCCGCGGCGACCGCGCTGCTGCACGTCGACAAGCCGCTACCGATTTAACCCGGCGGCCGGCGCTTGTTATAGTCGGCGGGATGAATACTCGCGATCTGCCGGCAATGCATTTCTTGCGCATGAGGGTGCTGCTGGCGGGCGCTTGCTGCTTGAGCGTGCTGGCCGCTCCCGCATCCGCCAACCGCAACGCGCTGCGCGAGATAGTCCAGGATCAATGCGCCGTGCATTGGCTACGGCAACATAGCGCCGCGCCCTGCGAGCGAATTTTCCTGCCCGATTCGGCGCATGTGCGCGAGGGCTTTGCGGTGCTCGCGGATCGCAAAGGCGGCGCGCACTTTCTCTTGATCCCGACTCAGACCGTTGCTGGCATGGAAAGCCCGCAACTGTTCGAAGCCGGTACGCCGAATTATTTTGCCGCCGCTTGGGCGGCGCGCGATCTGCTCGCGGCAGTTGTCGGACATGACATACCGCGTAGCGCCGTCGGGCTGGCGCTGAACCCGCAGCATGCGCGCAGCCAGGATCAATTCCATATACACATCGAATGCCTGCGCAGTGAGGTGGCGAGTGCGCTGCACTGGGCGGCGCCGGCGATCGGCGACTCCTGGGCCCCCGTCGCCATCGGTCCATGGTCCTATCAGGCGTTGCGGGTCATGGGCGAGGATCTGACGCGCTCCGATCCGATTACATTGTTGTCGCGCAAGCTTGCCGCCGCCCAATCGGCGATGGGCGATTACACCCTGGTCGTGGCCGGCATGGATTTTAAGGAGGGACCAGGCTTCATGGTGCTCGTGGCCAAGGGACCGGCGGGCGAATTATTGCTGGATTCCACCTGCGCGGTCGCGGCGCAGGGTTCGGGCGATCAGCGTGCCGCGCCGGGCAGATCCAAAATAACGCTCAATCCGCCGCCCTCGCGTTTGGCAAGCTGAATGCGCCCGCCATGTGCCTCGGCTATTTCCCGCGCCAGTGCCAGCCCCAAGCGCGTGCCGCTGCGCTTGGTCGAATAGAACGGCAGTAATGCCTGTGCGAGCACCGTCTGACTCATGCCTGCGCCTCGATCGCGCACTTCGATGCGCTGGTCCGCGCCCACGCACAGGATCAGAAGTTCGACCTGGGCTGCGGCTCCGCCCGCCTCGTGCGCATTCTTGAGCAGATTGATCAACGCTTGTTCAACCTGCACTCGGTCAAACCATCCATGCTGTGGCGGCAACGCCGCAGCGAGACTGAATGGCTGCTGACGGGCGAGATCGGCGGCGAATGCCGCCCATTCGATGCGCTCGGGACGAGGCGCCGGCAATTTGGCGAACGTCGCATAACCGCTGACGAATTGATGCAGGTGCTCGGCCCGTTCGGCGATGGCCGCGAACACATCCGGCAGCGTCGAATAATCGCCGCGCCGGGCGATTTCTGCGCCGGAGTGCGCGAGTGAGGACAGTGGCCCCAACGAATTGTTGAGTTCATGACTCAGGACGCGAATCAGTTTCTTCCAGGTCGAGACTTCCTGACGCGACAGCTCGCGGGTCAAGCGCTTAAGCAGGTATAACCGAAAGGCGCGCCCCTGCAGGATGAAAGCGCGCTGCGACAGGTGAAATGTTTCCTCCACTCCCTCGATCTCACTCGAAAACAGGCTGTCGCCCTGCGCCGACACGGCGCCACGCAGCGCCGGCGGCGCGCGGGTCAATGCGTCGCCAAACCGCAAGCCGTTCAAGCTGCGCCCCTCGCTCAATAAGTGGCGCGCAGCGATATTGGCGTAGACGATGCGCTCCTGCGCATCGAAAAGCACCAGCGCCACGGGCGAATTCTGCATGACCGTGTCGAGCAACAGGGGCCGCTGCCTGCCAGTCGCGTGCCCCATATTCCGAGCGTCGCAGCCAATGCCGCCACTGCCAGCAGCAACAGCGCCAGTTTGCTTTTAAGGCTTTCGCTGGCGCGATCGGCCACTTGCCCTGGCCTACTTGACCATCGACGGGCGATTTGACATTCAAGCCATCGACCTGGCGCTTGAGATCGGCCACCAGGAATTGCTGGCGATCGAACAATGCCTTTTTGCTGTCGTTTTCGAATCGATTCTGCTTGGGCTGCGATTCGTAATTCGTCTTGGCCTGCTGGAAGGCAAACTGTGCCTTTTCCCGGAAAATCCTCGGCCTTGAGCGCCTGCAATTCCGTGTACGAGCCCAATTCGTAGGCCTGGCGGCTGCGGTCCAGTTCGCGCTGCGCGGTCTTCTGGTCGACCTGGGCTTGGTTGAATGCATCGCGCAGCTGCAACAGCTTCTGCTAGGCGTCCAGAGTGGCGCGTTGCCAGTCGATGCGCAGACCGACCGCGGTCGCTTCCTCCTGCGACAGTTTGGCGGTCAAATCCGGGCTGTCGACCACGGCCAGTAGCTGCCCCTTGGACACCGCATCGCCCGCGTGCACCTTGAGAGTGACAGTGCCGAGGCATTGGCATAGAGGGTGGGGCTGACCGCCGCCACTACCTGTCCGTCAGCCGCAATATCGCGTACAAAGCTGCCGCGCTCCACGGTGGCGATCGACAGCCGCGAACGGGCGACCGAGCTGCCCGCGCCCGCATAGCGCAGCACATAGAGCAGCAGTACGACGAGGCCAAGCGCCAAAGCAACGCCGGCGATGAGCAGCATCCTATGCCGCTGCCAAAAGCTGGCGCGCTCGATCACGCGATCCTGAGCAGCGGTGTCGCGCAGCATGACGGGCTCCTTGGGTAGTAGTCGCATGCTCAGTTGTACTCGACCTGTAATGAAATATTCGATGCATTCGAAACATAAGCCGAATGCGACGCGCTGTAAGATCACAGAATCGACATGAATAAAAGTCCCAGGCCCAATATGACGGCCAGCGCCACCATCGCCGGCAACCAGCAGCGCTTCCAGAGATTCTCGAGCTCGAGCGGGAAGTTCTGATCTCTCATGATCCTTTCTCCACCAGCAGGTCATCGATGGCGGCAAGGTCGTGCTCGGTCAAGCGACTGGCCTGCTGCTTGAGCGTGAGCACACTCGTCAAATAGTCATATCGTGACTGGCTATACGCGCACACCGCCGCGTAGTAATTGTTCTGCGCATTCAGCAGATCGAACTCGGTGCCTGTGCCGAATTCCACATTTCGCCGGCTGGCCTCCACGGCGCCGTGCCCCGAGTCGACCGCACGATGCGCGGCGCCGATTCGTTGAATGCCCGACACAATGCCGCGATACGCCGCCCGTGCCTGGCGCTCGGCATCGCGTTGCGGCGCGTCGTAGGTGGCCGATGCCTGCCGGTGCAAGGCACGCGATTGGCGCACAGCGGATGCGACCACGCCGCCCTGAAACAAAGGCCAGCTGAAAGAAACGCCGACCGTGTCCAAGGTTTGATTGCCGCCCAGCACCGGGTCCTGCGACAGCTTGGAACTGGAGCCGGTGAGGGAGATGGTGGGCAACCCCCGGCCTCGCTGTGCGGAAATATCCCGCTCCGCGGCTTCCATTTTGAGTTCGGCCGTCCTCACGTCGCGAGTTCATACAGTTCCTTCAGATCATTGGCGCGAGCAGCGCCCGCGGCCAAACCCATCGCCACGAACGCGGCCGCGAAACCCACCAACCCCTGCCTGCGCCGTGAAATTGAATGCATGAGCAGTGATTAGCAAGCTGCGTGCCAGCTTCCATATACACGTAAGTTATTGTTTTTAATACACTTAATATTCACCGTGCGATGATAGAGTGTCCGCGGACGCTACCGGACAGTGCCCTCTCGCGATGCGCCTCCGACGGTGAGCGGTTATCCTCGTCACCCGGCACCCCATTCCATAAAAAAAAATGCACGCCACCGACGCTATTTTGCTCGCCATCGACCAAGGCACGAGTTCCACTCGCACCATCGGCTTCACGGCCTCAGGTGAAGTAGCGGCGCTGGAACAGCAGAGCTTCGAGCAGATTTATCCCGGTCCCGGATGGGTGGAGCATGACGCCGAAGTCATATGGGCCACGGTCTTGTCCACCAGCCGCAGGGTTCTGCAGCGCCTCACCGCGGCCGGCCGAACAGCGGCGGCGGTCGGCATCACCAATCAACGGGAAACCACCATTCTCTGGGACCGACGCAGCGGCGTACCCATTTACAACGCCATCGTTTGGCAGGATCGCCGCACGGCCGATCGGTGCCGGGAGTTGGCACGTGAGCACGGCGAGATCGAAGTCAGCCGCAAAACCGGACTGCGACTAGATCCTTACTTCTCCGCCACCAAGATCGCTTGGATATTGGACCGCGTGCCGGATGCGCGCGCGGCCGCCAAGGCGGGTCATATTGCCTTCGGCACCGTCGACAGCTTTCTTCTGTGGCGATTGAGCGGCGGCCGCCTGCATCTGACCGATGCCACGAACGCCAGTCGCACCGCGCTGTACGACATCGCCAAGGGCCGCTGGGACCAGGCACTGTGCGAGATGTTCGATGTGCCCATGAGTGTACTGCCTGAAGTGCGCGACTCTGCAGGCGAATTCGGGCTCATCGACAAGGCGCTGCTGGGTCAGTCACTGCCTATCTGCGGAGTCGCCGGCGATCAGCAGGCGGCTCTCGTCGGCCAGGCCTGCTTTGCCGCAGGCGACGTCAAGAGCACGTACGGCACGGGCGCCTTCCTTGTCCTCAACACCGCACAACAGCTGGTGCCGTCGAAAAACCGCCTGCTCAGCACCATCGCCTACCAACTCAACGGTGTAACCACCTATGCGCTTGAGGGTTCCATTCTGTCCGCGGGCGCTGCCGTTCAGTGGCTGCGCGATGGCATTGGGCTCATTTCGCAGGCCTCGGATGTGGAGGCCCTGGCGGCGTCCGCACCCCATAGCGGCGGTGTTTACCTGGTGCCCGCCTTCACCGGATTGGGAGCACCCTATTGGGATCCGGATGCGCGCGCCGCCATCTTAGGGCTAACCCGAGCCTCGTCGCGTGCGGAGATCGCGCGCGCAACGCTGGATAGCGTCGCCTTCCAGACCTACGACCTGCTGGAGGCCATGGCCGCGGATGGTTTGCGGCCCGCAACCCTTAAAGTAGACGGTGGCATGGCCCAGAACGATTTTTTTATACAGCGCCTCGCGGACGTCCTCGGGGTGGCGGTTCGGCGCCCGGCCAATTCCGAATCCACGGCGTTTGGTGCAGCTTGCTTGGCGGGCCTGGGCTGCGGCCTGTACAACTCGCTCGAAGACATCGCTGCGCTGCGCCGTACCGAAACTCGTTTCGAGCCGGGGTTAGGGCTCACTGAACGCAATCTGCAAATCCGCGGCTGGCGCGATGCATTGCGGCGGGTAAGATCCAACTAATGGCGCTTTCCGCGTTCATCGACCGCTGGCGTCCCGGCGCGCTACGCGCCATCGGCAGCACCGTCGCCCCTGGAGTGGCCGCCACCTTGATCGTGGCCCTGGCCGCCACCTACCTTTCGGATCACTACCACGCTCCACCCGTCATCTTCGCGCTGCTGCTCGGCATGGCCTTGAATCAATTGTCCACCGAAGCGCGCTATGCGCCTGGTATCAATGTCTCCGCGCGCACCCTGCTGCGTATCAGCGTCGCGCTGCTCGGGCTGCGCATCACCTTCGGTCAGATCGGCGAGCTCGGCTGGTCGACCGCAGGCATGGTCATTATCACGGTGCCGCTCACCATCGGGTTTGGCTGGCTACTCGCCAAGATCTTGAAGCTCGACGGACGGTATGGGGTTCTGTCAGGCGGCGCTGTCGGAATTTGCGGCGCGTCCGCGGCGATGGCCATTGCCGTTGCGTGGCCACGCAAGGATTCCGAGCGCGACACCGTGGTGGTGATTGCCTGCATTACAACCTACAGCACGATTGCCATGGTCCTGTATCCGGCGCTGGTCGCGCACTTGCATCTGGACCCCGTGCAGACCGGGCGATTTCTCGGCGGATCCATCCACGACGTGGCGCAGGTGGTGGCAGCCGGCTACGCCGCCTCGCCGCAGGCCGGGGACGCGGCCACCATAGTCAAGCTGATGCGTGTGGCCATGCTGCTGCCGGTGGTACTGGTCATCACGCTCATTGCGGCACGCGGCGTCGACGCGCACCGGCCGCAGCAAAGAGTGGCGCTGCTGCCGGGATTTCTCATTGCATTTGTCGTACTCGCGGCCCTCAACGGTTTTTCTCTGGTCGCGAAGCCGGTCGCGGCCGTTCTCACCGAAGTGTCGAAATGGCTGCTGGTCACCTCGGTGGCCGCCTTGGGGATGAAGACTTCGCTGCGTGAGATGATGGCCATCGGCACCAGCTGCGTTGCGCTGATCGCGGCAGAAACCATCTTCCTGGGTCTGCTGGTCTTGGCCTGGATCATGCTTGCCGCCACTCCCCCGACCCGCGCCGCCGAACTTGCGACCCACGCCGCCTATCTGCCGGCATCCGCCGATTCGCGGTCCAAACAAGCGGACGCCATCGTGGGCGCTGCCATGCAATCGCACCAGATACCGGGAGTTTGTCTGGGTGTCATCAAAGGCGGCAAGCTCATCAAGGCGACCGGCTACGGCTATGGCAACGTCGAACTGAGAACCCCCGTTTCGCCGACCTCCCTATTTCAATCCGGCTCGGTCGCAAAGCAATTCACCGCTGCGGCCGTCATGCTGCTGGTCGAGGAAGGCAGGGTTGGGCTCGATGACCCAGTGGCCAAGTACCTTCCGGAAGCGCGCGCAGCAGCGTGGAAAGATGTCACGGTTCGACAACTGCTCACGCACACATCGGGCATTCCCGACATCTACGGCGAGCACGATGAGGACTCCTATACCAAGGGCGTTCTCGACTTTCATCGCGATTACACCGAGGATGAATTACTGCAGCGCTATTTGACGTTGACACTCGATTTCAAGCCCGGCGACCAGTGGAATTACTCCAATACGGGATATGAGCTGCTCGGGTTCCTCATCCATCGCGTGGCGGGCGTGTTTTACGGGGACTTTCTTCAAGAGCGAGTCTTCCGCCCGCTGGGCATGACATCCACCCGCATTATCAGCGAGCAGGACATCGTTCCTGATCGCGTCAGCGGTTATCGCATCATCGAGGGGAAGCTTAAAAATCAGGCATGGATTGCGCCTTCGCTGAACACCCTGGCGGATGGCGGCCTGTACACCAATCTTGTCGATCTCGCCAAATGGGATGCCGCCCTTTATACGGACAAGGTTTTGAGCCGCTCCGCCTTGCAGCAAATGTCGACGCCGGTGCGCTTGAATTCTGGCGCGACCTATCCGTACGGATTTGGCTGGGAACTCGGCACCGCCAATGGCCACACAGTGCAATATCATACGGGCAGCAACCAGGGATTTTGGATCAGCATCTCGCGCTACGTGGACGATGCGCTCACCATCATTGTGCTCACGAATCTCGACGAATCCCACTCGGTAACCTTGGGCATGGCAGACCCTGTGGCATCGATCTACCTTAAGCCTTCGGCCCGGCAATGAGGTATTGTTTTGGCAATGAAACCTAAGCAGTACAAGCGAATTCTCGCCATCGACGTGGGCGGAAACCATGTGAAGACCCGGGTCTTCGGCCGCCGCGAGATGCGCCAATTCGAATCCGGGCCTCATCTGACGCCCCGCAAAATGGTCGAGCAAGTCCATGAGCTGACCGGGGATTGGAAATTTGATGCAATCTCCATCGGCTATCCCGGCGTGGTGCTGCACGGCAAAGTGGTTGCCGAGCCGCACAATCTCGGCCCCGGCTGGGTCGGATTCGATTTTCACAAGGCCTTCGGCAGGCCCACCCGCATCATTAACGATGCGGCGATGCAGGCCATCGGCAGCTACGAGGGAGGCCGCATGTTATTTCTCGGCCTTGGCACCGGGCTCGGGTCGGCGCTGATTGTCGATGGTATCGTGGCTGCGATGGAACTCGCGCATCTGCCCTTCAAGAAGGGGCGCAGTTTCGAGGACTATGTCGGCGAACGCGGGTTACGGCGGCTGGGCGGCAAGAAGTGGCGCCAGAACGTCAACGAGATGGTGGAACGCCTAAGCACCGTGCTGGAGGCCGACTACGTCGTCATCGGCGGCGGCAATGCGCGCAAGCTGAAGCGCCTGCCGAAGAATGCACGCCTCGGCAGTAACGACTTTGCGTTCAACGGCGGCTTTCGGCTCTGGCGGGCTCCGCATTTCTTATCGAAGTGAGTGCTATGGGATTCAGATTAAGGGCATTGGGATTGCATCTGCTGGCGAGCGCCACCGCCCTCGCCCTCATCCTAGGCACGCTCTACCTGGGATGGTATCACTGGCCGGGGTGGTACCTGACCGACGTGACTCAGGTAGTTATGGTGATGGTGGGCGTCGACGTCGTCGTCGGGCCGCTGTTGACCTTCATCATTGCTCGCGCCACCAAACCGCGGCGCGAACTCGTGCGCGATATCGCAATCATCGTTTCGGTGCAACTCATAGCCCTGATCTACGGCAGCGCCTCCTTGTGGAACGGACGACCCCTGTATTACGCGTTTTCCGAAACCGTGCTGCAGCTGGTGCAGGCGTATGACATCGACGCCGCTCAGGCGCAGGCCGGCCGCCGACAAAATCCGGATTTGGCGCCCCATTGGTACAGTCTGCCGCGCTGGATCTGGGCGCCGTTGCCGAAGGATCCGCAGGCTCGGCAAGAAATAGTCGCAGCGGCAATTGGTGGCGGCGACGACGTGATCTCCATGCCGCAATTCTTCAAGCCTTGGGTTGAAGGCTTGCCGGAACTTCATTCGCACCTAAAGAAGGTCGACGATGTCGCGTACTTCGGCCGCAGCGATAAGCAGCGACTCAAGGAGCGTCTGCGCGCCGCGGGCTACGCCACCGATCAAGCGAATTCGATCACATTGATCGGTCGAGGCCACCCTCTGCTCGCGGTATTCGACTCAGGCAGCGTGAAGATTGTTGGCATCTTCAAGGCCCGTTAGCGCATCGCGCCTTCAGTAGCGCCAACTCGTGACATCCGCGCCGGCCGGCGCCGCGGCCGAAATGCGCTCGAGGATCACGGGAAGATACTGAAAGTTATAGTGCAGGCGGGAATAGGCGTTGGCCAGCTTTGGATCGCCGTTCCAGCAATGCTCGGCCCGATCGCCGTAAGCGACCGAACCTTGGTACTTCGGCTGCAATGCCTCCAGCCGCTCTTGGCCGAAATATACTGAATCGGTCAGGTAGTAGTTGTCGCCGTTTCCCACATAGATATGAATCTTGCCCTGGAGCTTGGGCGCGAGCGAAGCCCAGTCGCGCGAGATGATGTAGGACAGGTCGAAGTGTTCGCGCCAATAGGTTGCGACGGACTTGTCGATGTCGCCGGTGACCTTATCGAATATCGGCTTCGGATACCCGTCGCTTCCCACCGGGCCGAACACGGCCTGCCAGATATCGTACTGCCCGCCCGAGCGGCTGTGATCGCCTTGGGCCAATTCCATGTAATTGGCGTCGCGCTGGGTCGCGAACACCTCTCCCAGGTAATTGCGAAATGCGGGACGCTCCACCGATGAGGCTTCGCCTTGCAGCGAATACGCGTTGCCGTCCTGGTACAGGTTGATGAGCGTGTAGGCGCGGAAATCGATCGGATCCG
Source organism: Gammaproteobacteria bacterium (assembly GCA_025358615.1). GTDB lineage: Bacteria > Pseudomonadota > Gammaproteobacteria > Steroidobacterales > Steroidobacteraceae > Bog-1198. The sequence continues at coordinate 42,884 of JANYIY010000006.1, forward strand.
GACACGCGGCAAACGCGCCGTTGTACATGTCGGGGTAGAACACCTGAGTGGCCAGAGCCTCCCATCCGCCGGTCGATCCACCATAGGTGAAGCGCGCCCAGCCCGCGCCGATGCCGCGAAAGCGGCGCTCGATTTCCGGGATCAGCTCGTGGTTGATCGCATCACCGTAGGGTCCGAGATTCGCGGAGTTCACCGCATAGCTATCGTCGTAGAACGGATTTGCGTGCTCTATTTCGACCACCAGAAAGCGCGGCAAGTCCGCGGATATCCATTTCTGGTAGGACGCATAGGCTTCTTCCTGCTCAACGCGGTTGTATCCCGCAAGCTGGAAACGCGCCGAATACTCGGATTTCAGATCAGGATCGGGAGGCACGGTGCGGAATTCTGAAATATCATCCGGATAGTGCCCGTGAAAAACCATCAGCGGATAATGCGCTTGCGGATGTGCATCGAAGCCCTTGGGCAACAGGACATGCGCGCCCAAGTACACGTCTCGGCCCCAGAATTTCGACAACAGCTCGCTGCGAATGCGGATATGTCGGACGAACTCGGTATCCGCCTTGCGTGGTATAGCCGCGATCTTCTGATCCAGGAGCAGCACGGTCCTGTGCGGATGCGCCGGGTCAATATGCAGGCGAATGGGGGTCGAATAGAGGTTGCCGGGCTTACGCGCCCATTGCTGACCCTCACCTTGATCGGGCGGTAGTTTCAGTGTGCGCCCATCGGGCATGTGGAAGGTTTCATAGCGATTCAGTACGGCCTGAACCAGGTAGTCGCCGGCCGGCACGGCGGACAGGTGGCGTGCCGGCCAGCCAAATGCGCGGTCATCGAGAACCACGGCCTGTCCGCCGGCCAGAGCGTCGACGTTGAAGCCGAAGATATAGGGACTCGCCAGCGGTTCATTCGGTTCCACATGCGTGCGCGGCTCACGGGACAAATCCTTGCTCAGCAGCAGAATCACCCGGCCATCGAGCGGCGCGCCGCTGAGTGCGGCCGGAAAACTCACCGAAAAAGTGTTGCCTTCATGGGCAAGCGGTGCGGCGCCGACCGGAATCGGTGCCGCAATTATGCAAGCCGCAGTTGCTGCTTTTGCGATCCATGTCCCCATTTTTTTCACTTTATTCTCCGCGAGGTCGGCCAAAACATTGCGCAAACTGACTGAACCACCTTGATCGGTCAAGCTATTTGAGAAAGCCGCCGCTCAGCGCCTCAAGAGTCCGAGGCGCAGACCGATAAATGCACTATGACAAATTCGGTCCTCCTGCGGGTCCGGCACCCCCTGCTATCCGCGATCGCGGGCGGCCTCATCGCGTGGGGAACTGCCATTGCCGGGATTGCCGTAGTCGATGTCATCGTCAGCCGGATTCTATTGGAGGACGTAAGAACCTACCTCGCGCGCACCGCAGCCGGTACGGCAGCGCTTATCGACGGCGACGAACTGCGGAAGTTCAACAGCGCTGACCAGGACGGTTCAGCCGAGTACAACCGGGCAGCGCGCCCTCTTCGCGTGCTGCTCGATACGAATCCGGACATCCGCTTCGCCTACGTCGGCGTCATGCAAAGTGACGTCATGCATTTCGTACTGGACGGTACTCGGCAAGGGACCTTCGATGACGCCGGCCGACCGAACCATTCACCGCCCATGGAAGTGGACGAGCCCAGTCCGGGGGAACGGGAAGTTTCCAGAACTCACCTGCTGACCGTGGAGAAACAACCCAGTGCCACCGCCTGGGGCATGGGCATCCGGGCGCACGCTCCGGTGTTCGCGCGCAACGGGGAAATGGCGGGTTACGTCGGCATCACGGTGCGGGCGGACCGCTATCGGCAGTTGCTGCGCCGGGTGGATATGTCCGCTCTGCTCGGCGTCTTGATTGCCGGTGCGATCGCCTTTCTCAATGGGGTCGCCATCTGGCGGGCCCAGGTCGCGCGCCAGCGGGCCATAGCTGCTCAAGCGCACACGGAAGATCAGTTGAAACGCGCACAGCAGTTCGCCAATCTGGGTACCTGGTACGCGAACCTCGCGACCCATACCGGATCCATGTCGAGTGAACTACGGCAACTGCTCGGCAATCCACAGGATAGCGACCGACCGCTCATCGCCTATCTCGCCGTCACTCACCCGGAAGACCGACCGGTGGTCGAGACGATGTTGGCGGAGCTCAGCAGCGGCGGCGGCTCGCGCACGCTCGATCACCGCTTCATGGTCGATCGCGCCATCAAGCATGTGCGCGCGGCAGTTGCCGCCCGCTGCGACGCACGCGGTCTGCCGTTGGAAATCCAAGGGATCGTGCTGGACCTTACCGATCTGAAGGCGGCTGCGCTCGAGACGCTGCGCGCCAAGGAGGTTGCCGAATCCGCCAATCGCGCGAAGAGCGACTTTCTCGCCAATATGAGCCATGAGATTCGCACGCCGATGAACGGCGTGCTCGGCATGACCGAACTGCTGCTCGACACAAAGCTCGACCCCTTGCAGCGAGATTACGCCGAGTCCATCCGCGACAGCGGTACTTCACTGCTCATCGTCATCAACGACATTCTCGACTTTTCGAAGGTGGAAGCCGGCAAGCTCGAACTCGAACTGCTGGACGTGGACTTGCGCGATACCATCGAAGACGTTGCCCGGCTGCTGTCGATTCAGGTGCATGCGAAGGGGCTGGAGCTGACCGCTCAAATCGACTCCAAGATCCCTGATCTCGTGAGAGGCGACGCCGGACGATTCCGCCAAGTTCTGGTAAATCTCACCGGCAATGCCATCAAGTTCACAGGCAAGGGTGAGGTGTCACTCGACGTCAAGGTTCAGGGCAGCGGCGAGAGTGGCACCACGGTGCGTTGCGAAGTTCGCGACACCGGCATCGGCATCCCGGCCGACCGCCTGCAGTCTCTGTTTGCGCCCTTTACGCAAGTAGATACCTCAACAACCCGTCGCTTTGGCGGCACTGGTCTGGGCCTGTCCATCGTGCGCCGACTGGTCGAATTGATGGGCGGGGAAACCGGTGTCGACAGCATCGAGGGCGTGGGCTCCTGCTTCTGGTTCACGGCGCATTTCGAACCCGCCACCGGCAGCCGGCAACCCGCGCATCGCGCACCCGCCTCTCTCAAGGGACAGCGCGTGCTGGTAGTGGACGACAATGCCACCAATCGAAAGGTGCTGATGGGACAGCTGCTTTTCTGCGGGGTCGAGCCTGTGTCGGCGAGTTCGGCCGACGAGGCGTTGGCGCTCATGCGCCAGTCCGGTGCCGCGGGCCGCGCCTTCGACGTGGCGTTGCTGGATCACCTGATGCCCGACTGCGACGGCGCCGAACTGGGACGGATCATCATCCAAGATGACACTCTGAAAAGCACGCGGTTGATTCTGTTGACCTCCTCCGGCCAACGTGGCGAAGGCCAGATGTTTGCCGACATAGGCTTTGCGGCCTACCTGCTGAAGCCCGTCACTCAACGCGACCTGACCGAATGTTTGGTGCTGGCGCTCGCCAACACGGCCCACTCCTGGCATCTGCAAAGCCAGCCCATGATCACGCGTCACGCGCTGCGTGCGCAGCGGGCCCAGGTCCGCCATCGGATTTTGCTGGCCGAAGACAATCTCGTAAATCAGAAAGTAGCTTTGAGATTGCTCGAAAAACTCGATTATCGCGTCGATGTCGTGGCGGATGGTCTGGCCGCCGTCGCCGCGTGGCAAACCGGAAAGTTCGATCTCATCATCATGGATTGCCAGATGCCGCAAATGGATGGCTACGAGGCGACGCGGGAGATCCGCAGGCTGGAGGGGGGACGGCGCCGCATCCCCATCGTCGCCCTGACTGCGCATGCCATGAAGGGGGATGAGGATAAGTGCCGCGCTGCCGGCATGGATGACTACCTGCCCAAGCCCATCGACCGGATTAAATTAGAGATCTACTTGGAACGACTGTTCGACGACTTAGGATCGGCGGCACGGACGCCCGTCATTGAAAACGCTACGACCGCGGCCGGCGTGACGCTGCCCGCGCAGCCGGCGCATCATCCCGTGGACTGGGAGGCGCTGCTCCAGTCGCTCGACGGCGATGAGGTGTTCGCACGCGACTTGGCCGATGCGTTCATTGGTATCGGAGATCGCGAGCTTGCGGCGATAGCAGCGGCCCTTTGCACGGGCGACGCCAATGCTCTGCGCGAGTCAGCACATGCACTCAAAGGCGCCAGTGCCAATTTGCGTGCCGCGGCGGCGGCCGCGGCGGCAGCGCAGCTCGAGTCGGCCGCGGGCTCGGGCAAGAGCGCCCAGATTCCCGAGCTGGCCAAGGCCGTAATAACGGAAGTTCGTAGGATGACGGCGTACTTGCGCTCGAAAGCAGGCTAAAACTGCTACGCCCGCGGCAGCTTCCCGAATTTATTCGGAATGATAATGTATCGCAAGGCCGCGTTAACAAAGACTACCTAGGCAAATTCATGGCAATTCAAAAAATCGCTCCATCGATCACACTCATGGTTCTCTCGGCGGGCTTGTCGGCGACTCTGCTCGCGAGCGGCGCCATCGATGCGCCCGCCTTCGCCGCCGGCACGGCGACTGCGCCGCGCACCGCCTCGGCAGATACGGAAGTGAAAGCGCTGTATGAAGCCGAATGGGCCTGGCGGGTGAAAGAGTTCGGCGATCCGGACGACGATATGACCGCCCGCGCCGGCTACCTTCCGCACGTCGACGCTGCGACCCAGCGCCGGCGGCTCGACTACTGGAGCAGCAAGCTCGCCGCAGTGAATGCCATTCCTGAGAAGCAGATCTCAGCGGAAAAGATCAACGCCGCCGTATTTCGAACCGTGCTCGAGGCATTCGTCGCCCAACAAAAATTCCACGATTACGAGGCGCCGTTTACCAGCGCCGGATCGTTCTGGGCGTCGCTCGCACCGCGCGGCGGCTTGGACGACGTAGCGGCATATCGCGCCTACATTGGCCGCATGCGCGACATCCCGCGCTATTTCGACGAGCAGACCGCCAATATGCGCGCCGGACTGAAACGCGGCTTCACGCCGCCGCAGGTGTCGATCGAGGGACGCGAAAGCTCCATCGCGCCGTTCGCCGTGGCTGACGCAGAGAACAATCCCTTCTTCACTCCTTTTCGAGAGATGCCGCCGGGAATTTCTGCCGACGATCGCGCGGCGTTGCGCACGGAAGCGCGGATCGCCATCGCCAAGTCGGTAGCGCCGGCCTATGCAAAGCTGCTGCCGTTCGTGCGCGATCAATACATTCCCCACGCGCGGACCACCTTGGCGGCGGACGACCTTCCGGATGGACGAGCCTATTACGAGGCCAAGATACGCGAATTTACAACGCTCGACCTGGCACCCGAGCAGATTCATGCCATTGGCGTGACCGAGGTGGCGCGAATCGACATCGACATGCACGAGACCATGAAAAAATCCGGATGGAAGGGTGACTTCCCGGCGTTTCTGACCTTTCTGAAAACCGATCCGCAGTTCTACGCCAAGACGCCCTACGAGTTGATCGCACGCTCGACCTACATCGCCAACAAGATCAACGGACAGCTCAAGTACACGCTCGGTCTGTTGCCGCGCTATCGCTTTACCATTCGGCCGACGCCGGCAGCCGTGGCGCCCTTCGGCACCGGCGGCAATGGCGGTCTCGAGAGCTGCGTCATGAACACCTACAACCTGCCGGCAAGGCCCTTGTATACGCTGCCGGCGCTGGTGCTGCACGAGTGCAGCCCCGGCCACAGCCTGCAGGCGGCACTCGCCCTCGAAGGACCGAATCGGCCGGACCTGCGCAAGAACACCTATTTCTCTGGCTACGGCGAAGGCTGGGGCTTGTACAGCGAGTGGCTCGGTATCGGCATGGGGATTTACGAAACCCCGTACGAGGAATTCGGGCGCGAGACCTACGAGATGTGGCGCGCAGCGCGCCTGGTCGTCGACACCGGCATTCATCGCATGGGATGGACGCGGCAGCAGGCCATCGATTTCCTATCGAGTCATACCGCGTTGTCCAATCACGAGGTGACCACCGAGGTCGACCGCTATATCAGCTGGCCGGGCCAAGCGCTGGCCTACAAACTCGGCGAAATGGCCATCCGCCGCAAACGCGCCAAAGCCGAGACCAAGCTCGGCGGAAAATTCGACCAGCGCTGGTTCAACGACACCATCTTGGGGCTGGGCGCCGTGCCGCTTCCGGTGCTCGAGCAGCAACTTGACGACTGGATTGCTGGTGGCGGCAAAAACCCGAACGCCGAAGTCTCTCCCCGGCCCTAAGACTCACTGGCTTGTCGCGTCGATCGACGACAACGGCCACACGGATTGCGGCCATGCCAAGTGAGCCCGTCCGCAGTGGTGGTTCACGGAGTTGGCACAAAGCTCTGCGGCCTATCCGGTTCGCGCATGTCATCGAATAGCCTGCCATTCGCATCCGGCCCCTTGCCAACGGCGCACCCGAAAAACCCCAGGCCTATGATGCATCTCTTCCCTAGGCGAACGTAAGGCAAGCCACCCGCAATCCCAAATGTCCTCGGTACCGGCACCCACGCGTCGGATTTCTTATACTTGCGGCACTCGGGCAGGAATTCGCCGCGCAGAGCGGCTTCGTTGCACTGGTGCTTTAGCTCCTTGAATATCGACTTGGCCTGCGACTTCGCAACCTGTTCCGCTACTTCACGCCAATCCACAGGTGGTTCAACCGTCAGCGCGTCCGGCGAAGCAGCGGCGCCGGCATCGTAAGGTGCATTAACACCAACCGAGATTTCCGCTCCAGGACTCTTTGGGCTATTTGTCCTGGGCCTCGCCGCTTGCGAGGCGTCGAACGTCCTTGCGGTTGGGTTCGCTGATGAGGACAGGTCCAAGAGCAGAATGGGCGAAGTATCATGCTCGAGTCGAAGTGTGGGCGAAAAATCGAGCCGCAATAGCAGCATCACGAACAATACATGCCCGAGCGCGACCGCAGCGAAAGGGGTATATCGCCTAGGCGTCGCTGCATCCCAATCCATTTGAAGCACCTCCGTTGCGTCGCTTCGTCAAGGGACAGCTTTATTGAGTACGAGTTCACGCCATAATGGGAGCGGCTCGGAACGATGATGGCTGCCCCCCCATTCTGCTCCAGGCCGCCTGAAATGCGGCAAATATCGTTATTACAACGAGACTTGCAACGGCACGCACCACTCGCCAACGCGTCGCGCGAGAATGTATTGATCGAGATCGCCGGGATGCGCCGGCTTAGCCTTCGCGAAGCCCTAGTGCGCTTCGTATGCCCGCAGACGCGAACGCTTCCTATTCCCGCGCTACCACTCACAACTAACCGAAAACAGCAAAATTCGCAGGCACTTTGCATTGCAAAGTTAATCCTACTACATTGCTCACAAATGTTGGGGATCCCATGCGCGTAGAAAAGCCGAGCATTTGCAATCGAAGGCGTCTCTTGTCCTTGGCCTCAATATTGCGCAGTGGCTGCGCCGTCCTCGCAATAAAATCCTCGCTCAACGCGCGACGACCTCCAAGAGTGCCCTTGTGATCACAGAAGGCGTCCTATCGTATTTTTCCGTTCGCGACGCCGCAACCCTTACGGACGAGTTGGCCGCTTTCCCCTCGATCCGTTTCTGGATTCAGGATTTCGACTATGCAGGTCATCGCAGGGAGCCGAGGGGGTGGGTACAAAAACTAAAGGCAGCGCCGTTTCTATTTAAAGTAAAAGACTGGTTCGAGTTCTTTGAAAAATATGGATGGCGATCCTCTCATGTCATTACGAGCTTCGAGGAGTCGCAACGAATCAACCGGTCCTACCCGCTCGACTTCCCATTCGGTCTAATTCTGCGCGCACTCCCCAAGGCGATCAGCCAAAAAATACTGCGCTTAAGCGGCGCGGTTTTGATGCAAAACGTTGCACCGCCAGGTAAACCATTTAACCGGCCCGAGAATCGCAATGCCACTTCGCAGTCGTTTACGAGCCGCCGAGCTTGATTTTCATTTCACTGAGGGTAATACAATTATGGGCGCAGATCCCCTGGAACCTTCTCATCCGCTGCAACCTGTGGGGCACTATCGTCTCGGCGCCATCACATTTCATTGGGCCATGTTCGTGCTCGTCGTCATTGTCGGTGTGTTGGGACTTCTGCACGATTCTTGGCCAAAGCAAACTCAAGCATTTTGGATAAACGTTCACGCGCTGATCGGGAGTTTTTTGTGGCTGGTGCTCCTCGCGCGCTTTGGCTACCGTCTTCGCCATTCCCCTCCTCCCCTGCCGTCGGATATCGGTGCCTTCTCTCGCCGCCTTTCAAGCCCAACGCACTTAGCGCTCTATGCATTGATGTTCGTCATCCCGATCATGGGTTTCGTGACCTTCATTTACCATGGCCGCATTTTTCACCTCGGCTCCTCTGAACTCAATTTCGGCATCAAAAAAAACCCGGCGATATTTAAGCCCACCGAGGACATTCACGGTTATTTGTCGTATGCGCTCTTCGCAATCGCGAGTCTGCACGCACTCGCCGCCCTGTGGCATCATTTTGTGTCGCATGATGGTGTGCTGGCGAGAATATGGCCCGCCCGACGCCAGTCGTAGCGCTAAGGGCTTTGCAACCGCCGAAACGACGCCATGGTCATTTTGGTTGCACCCAGTGCGGCGAATGCTGCCGCGACACCAAGGTCCCGCGTAGCGAAAGCATGAAGTAGCTCAAAGCACTTCCGCCTTTTGATGCGGCCGTCAGGTCACTGATCCCTCGCGTGGCTTCCCATATCCAATAGCGCTGCTTCCCGTCGCCTCACCGGGGGAGATCTCCCGGTGCCGACGTGCTGGCCCCTGATGGGACCAGACGGCTAAAATAGGCAAGAAAGGGTACATTGGCTAAAATGGGCTATTAGGGTATATTAGTCTGCGTATTGCGAGCTCAAGGAGCACCTATGACTACTTCGGCAAAACC
>JANYIY010000008.1 GCA_025358615.1 Gammaproteobacteria bacterium
GACGTGTTGCGCAGTGGCGAAAGCCTCTACGGCGCGGGCCCGGCGGTACTCGAAGGCAGGCTGGCGGAGCTGGTCTGCAAGAACATCGCCGTAAGCGAGAAAGTGTCGCTGCAAAACACCGGCAGCGAGGCGACGTCCATGGCCATCCGCCTGAGCCGCGCCATTACCGGACGGCAGCATTTCATCGTGGTGCAAGGCGGCTACAACGGCAATCACGACGAATTGGCCTGCAATGTGGTCAATTCGCTCGAGGACATCGGCCCGCGAGTATCGCCCGGCGAGTACCCGCTGCGCCCCATCGGTGCGGGAACAACCATCGAATCCTCGCACTTCGTGCATCCGGTCAACTTCAACGACCTGGAGTCGGTTCGCTACGTCTGCAAGCGCTATCCGATTGCCGCCATGATCACCGAGCCCATCCTGCAGAATATCGGCGTGGTGCGTCCGCAGAAGGGCTACCTGGCGGGACTTCGCGAACTCGCGGATGAGTTTGGATTTCTATTGATTTTCGACGAGGTTAAAACCGGATTTCGCCATGCGTTGGGCGGATTCGCCGAAATCTCGGGCGTCACTCCCGATCTCGTGACCTATGGCAAGGCCATTGCCAACGGCTTTCCCCTGGCTTTGATCGGCGGCAAGAGCCGCTACATGGATTACATCATCCATAAGGATCCTGCCAAACGGCCCTTCGTGGCCGGCACCTACAATGGCCACCCGGTGGGAGTGGCCGCCGCCATCCGCACCATCGAATATCTTCTGGCGAATCGCACGCAGGTGTACTCGCATGTGGAGGAATTGGGCCGCCGGCTGGAAACAGGGCTTCGCGACATTTTCGCCGCCCACGGAGTCACGGCGTCCATTGCCAGACAGGGCTCCGCCCTCTCCTATTATTTGATGCCTCACGCACCGGTCGATTTGCACGACATCTTGCAGCACCATGATTTCGACCGCGATGCGCAGCTGCGTCGCGCGCTGATCGAACGGGGGGTGTTCTTCGTGCCCATCGCCACCAAACAGATTTCGATTTCTGCGGCGCACACCGCCGCGGACATCGCCCTGACTCTAAAGATAGCCGACGAGGCAGTGTCGGCCGTATGGCCGAAGCGAGCGCGTTGAGAGCGCGGGATTGGCGCATCCCATCAGCGGAATATTTTTGCGCGACGGCGCCATCACCGTCGGCGTCGCCCCCGACTGCGGCGGCGCGCTCACCCGCTTCGACGTGCGCATCGGAGAGCAGACCGTGGATGTGCTGCGTCCCTGGGCGGAACCCCCTCCGGGACTGCATCGCTCCTTGGGAGCCGCCTGCTTTCCGCTTGTTCCTTATGGCGGACGGCTGCGCGAGGGATGTTTCGACTTCGGCGGCCGACGCTTTCAGCATCCCTTGAATGCCCAGCCGGAGCGCCACTCCTCGCACGGCGATGGCTGGACGCGGGCCTGGAATTTGGACCATCTCGATCGCCGCCAAGCCATCATGAGCCTGGACGCCGATGCCGCGGCGCCTTTCGCGTACCGCTGCCTTCAAATACTGACGCTGACTCCTACGGGACTCAGCATCACCCTGTCCGCGCGGAACTTGAGCCCCTATCGGGTGCCCATGGGGTTCGGTCTGCATCCCTACTTTGCCAATCGCCCACAGGCACGGGTCACCATGAGCGCGCCCTGCCGCTGGCTCTGGGATGCAGAGATGATGCCGGTCGCCGAAGAGAGCAACCCCGACGCCGACGCCTTCTCCAAAGGACAATCGGTCGCGCATCTGCCGATCGCCGCCGAATACGCCGATTGGGATGGCGCCGCCGTCATCGATTGGACGGATTTACGCCTGCGTGTGAACCTGCAAACCCGCCCGCCGCTGCGCCATGTGGTGATGTGGATGCCCGAAGGTGAAGATTTTTTCTGCCTCGAGCCCATTTCCCATGCCAGCGATGCCCTCAATAGGCAGACTATGGCGGGGTTCGTCGATGGCTTTACGGTGCTGGAGCCGAACGCAGCAGCGGAGCAGAAATTTGACTTCCAAGTGTCTCTCATCGATCCGGGCCAGCCGTGAATGAGCCGCCAAGACTGCGCATCGACTGCCGCAATCATCTGGGAGAGGCGCCCCTGTGGTGCGCAGAAGCTGGAGTCCTCTACTGGGTGGACGTGATCAGACCGGGCCGAGTGTTTCACTGGCACGCGGCGGGAGAGCGAGTCGACTTCTGGGATTTCGACGATCTGGTCACAGGCTTGAACTTGATCCCGGGCGGCGCGCTGCTGGTGCATCTCAAGAATCGGCTGGTTAGTTTCGAGCCCGGCACGGGTGCGGTCACGCCCATCTTCTCTTTACCGCCAGCCGCTTCGCCCCAGCGTTTCAACGACGGACATTGCGATCGGCGCGGCCGCCTGGTCGTCGGCACCATGCCCAACAATATTGCCGATGACGGCGCCGCGCTAGAGATCGGCGAACGAAACGGCCAGATCTATCTCATCTCGGGCTCATCGGTGCACGTCACCGACGCACAACTGGGTTGTCCGAATGCCATTTGCTGGAGTCCCGACGGGGCGACGCTTTACATAGCCGACTCCTGCGACGGCTGGCTGTACTCGTATCGCTATCGAGACTCGGATGGCGCATTGTCCGAGCGTCGCCGCTTCTACCACCTCGAAGGCATGGGTGTGCCCGACGGCGCAGCGGTGGATCGTGACGGCTATATCTGGAATGCGAGGTGGGGTGCCGGTGCCGTGGTGCGTATAACGCCCGAGGGTGTCCTGGACCGGGTGGTGCAACTGCCAGTGTCGCAGCCCACGGCCTGCTGCTTCGGCGACGCGGACCTTCGAACCTTGTATGTCACCAGCGCGCGCTATGCGCTGAGTGCGGCCCAGCTTCGCGACGAACCGCTCGCCGGCAACGTATTCTCGATCCGCTTGGATGTGCCCGGAGTCGAGGTTTACCCATTCTCCACCGCTGCCGCATGAAACGGCACGCGCTTATTTTTCTCAATCCTTTATTTTCAGATCCCATGGTAAATATTCTATGAAGATTACGGCGATCAAATCAGTGGTCTGCAATGCACGCATGCGTAATTGGGTGTTCGTCAAAGTCGAAACCGATCAACCGGGGCTGATCGGCTGGGGCGAGGCGACTTTGGAATGGCACACGCGCGCTGTGGTCGGGGCGATCGAGGATATCGCCGCCCTGCTGATCGGCCAGGACCCG
>JANYIY010000009.1 GCA_025358615.1 Gammaproteobacteria bacterium
CATGGCCGTCGGCGGGCCCAATGCGCGCAAGGATTATCACCACGACCCGAGCGAGGAACTCTTCTTCCAAGTGGAGGGGGATATGGTGCTCAAAACGGTGCAGAACGGCCGGATAACCGACATAGCCATTCGCCAGGGCGAGATATTTCTGCTGCCGCCGGATGTGCCCCACTCACCGCAGCGTCCCGCAGGCAGTGTCGGGATAGTCGTTGAACGGCGTCGCGACGCGCAGGAGCTGGATGGCTTCTCCTGGTATTGCGAACACTGTGGACATCGCCTGTACCTGGAACAAGTTGCGGTGAGCAACATCGAAACACAGCTGCCCGAGATTTTTTCCAGATTCTATGCAAGCGTTGCGCATCGTACCTGCAGTGTCTGTGGCACCGTCATGCAGGGGCCGGGCAAGTGACGGCCGATGTAGCTGACGCGCTGGCGCGCGACGCAGCCGATCCGCTCGCCGCCTTCGCCGATCTATTCCATCAGCCCTTTGACAGTACGGGGCGGCGCTCGATATATCTCTGTGGCCATTCGCTCGGGCTACAGCCCAAGACAGCGGCGCAGTATGTTGAGCAGGAGCTGAAGGATTGGCAGCGCTTAGGCGTGCTGGGACATCACACTGCGCAGCGGCCGTGGATCAACTACCACGAGCAGGCCGCTGCACCCCTCGCAGCCTTGGTTGGCGCGCAGCCGACCGAAGTGGTAGCGATGAATTCGCTGACGGTGAATCTGCACTTGATGATGGTGAGTTTTTTCCGGCCCAGCCGCGAGCGCAATCGCGTGCTGATCGAAAAATCAGCCTTCCCTTCGGATCGCTATGCCGTGGCGTCGCAACTGGCATTTCATGGATTGAATGCGGCTGAGCATCTGATCGAGATCGAGCCGCGTCCTGGCGAACGCGCCTTGCGCACGGGGGACGTGGTTCGGCGCATCGAGCAGGAGGGAGACAAGTTGGGGATGGTGCTGCTGCCCGGCGTTCAATATCTCACCGGGCAAGCATTGGAGCTCGAGCCTCTAATCGCCGCCGCGCGCCGTGCCGGTGCGGCCGTGGGGGTCGATCTTGCCCACGCCATCGGCAATACGTTGCTGAATCTGCATGACTGGAACGTGGATTTCGCCGTTTGGTGCAGCTACAAATATCTGAACGCCGGTCCGGGTGCCGTCGGCGGCTGCTTCGTGCATGAGCGCCATGCGCGAAGCGACTTGCCGCGCTTCGCCGGCTGGTGGGGGCATGACCCGGAGACGCGATTTGAAATGGGACCGCAGTTCCTGCCCATTGTTGGTGCCCAAGGCTGGCAGATCAGCAATCCTCCGGTGCTGGCCACGGCGCCCCTGCTCGCCTCTTTGGAAATATTCCAGCGCGCCGGCATGCAGCGCATCCGCAAAAAATCCATTGCACTCACGGGATTCCTGCAGCAGCTGATCGAAACCCGGCTCGGTTCACTGGTGGACATCATCACTCCGAGCATTGCAGCAGAGCGCGGCTGCCAGTTGAGCCTGCGAATTGCGCGTCCGGCCGACGCTGCCAGGCACTGCCATGAGCTGCTGGCCGCGGCCGGCGTGGTCGGCGACTGGCGCGAGCCTGATGTCCTGCGACTGGCGCCGGCTCCGCTCTACAACTCGTATAGCGATGTGCTCGCGGCGGTTGAGGCTCTAGCGCACGCCGTGCGCCGGTGAGCGCGGATCGGCCGGTGATTCGCATCTGCGGTGCGGGCCCCACCGGCGCGCTGCTCGCCATCCTTCTGCAGCGCCGCGGTCACTGCGTGGAATTGTACGAAAGCCGCACCGACCCGCGCGCAACGCCCGCCGAATCCGGGCGATCCATCAATCTCGCGCTGGCGGACCGCGGCATTCACGCCCTGCAATTGGCGGGAGTATTTCAGGATTTGGAACCCGCGCTGCTGCCCATGCGTGGTAGGCTCATTCACGGTGTCGAGGGAGATACGTCGCTGCAGCCCTACGGACAGCGGCCGGGCGAATTGATCTACTCGATCTCGCGGCATCGCCTCAACCAAACTCTGCTCGAGGTTGCCGCAGGCAAGCCTGGTGTGACCATTCATTTCGAACACCGGTTCGAGGCCGCCGAATTCGACACAGGTATCGCGCTGATACGCGATCTGCGCCGCGATCGGCTGCTGCGCGTGCCGATGCAGCCCATGCTGGCAAGCGACGGCGCCGGCTCATTGATGCGGCGGAGCATGGGCACGCAGCGGCTGATCGAATCCCGGGAAACAGACCTCGAGCACGGCTACAAGGAGTTATCCATTCCTGCCGCCGCCGCCGGCAAGTTCCCCATGGCTGCCGATGCCTTGCACATCTGGCCGCGCGGCAAGTTCATGTTGATTGCGCTACCGAACGAAGACGGCAGCTTCACCGCCACGCTGTTCCTTGCCAAGCACGGCGACACCAGCTTCGCGACGCTGACCGAGAACGCCGCAATCGAGGAATTCTTCTCGCGTTATTTTCCGGACGCTCGGGGCTTGATGCCGAATTGCGTGGCGGAATTCCAAACTCATCCCGTGGGGTTTCTCGGCACGGTATCGGCCGTCCCCTGGGCGTATCGGGATATGGCGGCGCTGATCGGCGACGCGGCGCACGCCATTGTGCCGTTCCACGGCCAGGGCATGAATTGCTGCTTCGAGGATTGCGTGGAATTCGATGGCTGCCTGGGTCGCAATTCCTCCTGGCAGAGCGCATTCGCCGAATTTGGCGCGCTCCGCAAACCCAATACCGATGCGATCGCAGAGATGGCACTCGACAACTATCTGGAGATGCGCGACCGCGTCGCTGACCCTAAGTTTCAGCTGCAACAGGCGCTGGCACTGGAACTTGAACGGCGCTTCCCGCAGCGCTTCATCCCGCGCTATTCCATGGTCATGTTCCACCATGAAATTCCGTATCGAACGGCGCTCGAACGCGGAACGGTGCAGACGCAGTTGCTCGTCGAGTTAACCGCCGGCGCAGTCGACAGTCTTGACGAGGTAGACTTCGAGCGCGCGGCGCGTGAAATCCGCGCCCGACTCGCGCCCATCAATTGATGCTGTCGGGCGCGCTCCGCTCGAGGGTGATGAAACTGTAGGCGTAGCCATTTTTTTCATCTGAATCGTGGCGCTCCTGCGACGCGACACGCCACTCCGGGCCGCGCCACCCCGCAAACATCGTGTCCCCGTCCTCGATTTGGGCGTGTACCAGTGTGAGATGGATGCGGCTGGCGAGCGGCAGGCATTGTCGATAGATTTCCGCACCGCCGATCACCATCAAGGCCGCCTGCCCGCCGGCGGCGGCTCCTGCCGCCTCCAGCGTCGTGACGACGGTGCAATCAGTCGGTGAAAAATCCGCTGAACGGCTCAGCACAATATTCATGCGACCCGGCAGCGCCTTGCCGATGGACTGGTAGGTCTTGCGGCCCATCAGTACGGGTTTACCCAAGGTCAGCGATTTGAAATGTCGTAAATCCGCCGGCAAATGCCAAGGTAATTGATTGCCGCAGCCGATGACATCGTTTTCGGCCACGGCAACCACCAGCTCGAGAGCGGCGCCACGCGGTCCGCTAAGCGGTGAGTCATTCGCTGCGATCTTCATGGCGGATTTATACGCCGGCGGCACGCAACTCGCCAGCCACCGCGGCTACGACTTCGGCCGCCGCCCCACACATCGGCAGCGGCTTCGGTAGTCGAGTGGCTATTGCCTATTGCCGGGCGAGCGCCGGCAGCGCTGCCTGCAGCGGAACCGGCGACAGCGCAATGACCGTACCGCGCGTATTCGTGGAACAGCTTGCGCGTGCGATCGGCAACCCGGTCTTCTGACTATTGGCGTACAGATCGAAGGTGTAATTGCGGCCCCAGAAATCGCTCATCGAGCCGGTGCTGCGTGGGCCGCCGTCGATGACTTTGAACGTGGGCGCGGCCGCTCCAGGCGCTGCCAAGCTGTTGGCGAAGGCGGTTGCACAGGCATTGAGTGCATCTTTTTCAGGCGAAGCATTCGATATGGCGGGGGCCAACACGGCGATTGCGGCGGCAACGGCAGAGATTTTGCGAAGGTTCATGATGGTATTCCTCATTAGTCGAAAATACCAACACCCCAGACACACCATAGGCGACGCCTACCGCTCGGACAAACGGGAAATATTTTCCGCCGTTGAAATTTCCCTCATCTGTAAAGCACCGGCCGCCGCGGCTACGAGTTCGGCCGCCGCCGCACACGTCGGCGGCGGCTTCGGTATTCGACTTGCTAACCATCAAGCGACGCGGCACTCCCTCAAGATCCACCGCGTCAGTTCCTGCAAGTCCTCGCGCTCGCGATCCTCGGGGCGATGCAGCAGCACGTAGCTTTCGTTGGTGGTCAATTCCGCGTCGAATAATTTCACCAGCCCGCCGGCGATGAAGCGATCGGCGCTCAGCCGATAGGGAACCAATGCGACGCCGACGCCCTGTTCGGCGGCGAGCACCACTGCCGACATGGTGTCGAGACGCACCAGCCGGTTGGGTTTGATCGGCTCGATTCCCAGGCCCGTCGCCCAGCGTTCCCAAGCATCGCGTCGCTCCTCGTGCAGCAGCAATGTCTTGCCGTTCAGGTCGCGGTAGGTGTTGATGGGATTCTCCAGCAGGAACGCCGGCGAACAGGCGGCTATAAAGCTTTGCGGAAACAGCTCGTGAACCGTCAGGCCGTCCCAGGGACCCGCACCCACGACGATGGAGAGGTCCGCCTCCGGCGGATGCGTCTTCGGTGCTGAGAAAGTCGTCTCGATGCGAATATCCGTCTCTTCGCGGGCCTGAGAAAACGAAGACAGGCGCGGCAACAGTAGTTCATTGGCGAAGAATGGCGGCACATTCAGGCGGATGATGGTGCGCCCATAGCGCACCTGCAGCTGCTCGGTGACGGATTCGAGCTTAGAGAAAATATCGTTGATATGTTCGAGGTAGTGGGCACCCGCGTCCGTCAACGTAAGCGAGCGCACGCCGCGTTCGAACAAGGCCACTCCAAGCTGCTCCTCGAGCGCCTTGATTTGGTGACTGACGGCCGATGGCGTGACGAAGAGTTCTTCGGCGGCGGCTTTGAAGCTTTGCAGCTTGGCCGCGACCTGAAAGGTCTTCAAAAACTTGAGCGACGGCAAGCGCATAAGGTGAACCGATACTGCAAATGTGGGGCGTGATTACCGCTGCAGCCCCTCACGGTATACTCCCGCTATAATACACTATGTAGTATCAGCAACATTCGTGCCAGGCTCTCAAATCTCTGAACTTGGGGGTCTCCACTGCGCACGGCCCATCCCTCCGCCATGTTCGCGGGCGTCCAGGGAGGGGATGCGCACGATCATGGCGCGCAATAGTAGCGCGCGATACCCGCTGACCCTTAAGGCGTCGCAGTGTATGGAATGCTGACGAAACCGGTCTTGGCCGTGCCGGAGTCGTTCTTGTAGCTGTAGGTCAAGGCCAGCGTGCCGCTGTCTGCTGCCGAGGGGGGCATACGTCGGATTCAACAGGCAGGTGCTGCCGCTGCTCACCACCGCGCAGGTAAGGACAGATAAGGGACTGCTTCAGCCCGCGGGCAGCACGGCCAGGCCCTTGACGGACGCCTGCCCTGCGGTGCACGAATATGTTAACGGCTACTTACAGTTCTTCGAGTTGTGTCATGGCGGAAAGCGGCACGCGACCCTCCTTTGCCAGGACTCCCTCGGCGCGCAGTCGCCGAGTCTGCTCTCGGTGCTCGTGCGAGGATTTCGGAAATACGATCCGACCGCCCGCACCGACCACCCGGTGCCACGGAATATTCGCGTCTTCAGGCGCAACCTTCAATGCAAAGCCCGCAAGTCTAGCGCGGCCCGGAAATCCGGCGGCCCGTGCAACCGCTCCATAAGTCGACACTTGCCCGCGCGGAATCGCACACACCACATGCCACATGGCCTCGAGTGCGGGATTTTCATCGGCCGGCACTCGCCGCGACCCCGGGCGCTTCGCGTTCAAGGGCAAGAACAGTGCGTCAAAAGTCCTCTTCGAGCTCACTAATAAAGCTCCAGCTGCCGGCTGTCGCCGATTACCCGCTCGAAATCCAGCCCCAGAGTCGCCAGCACCGGCTCTGCAACCGGCCTGACCTGCTTCTGCACATAGTGCTCGCGATCCAGCCCGTGCCGCACATTGTCGAGCGGTTCGGGACCGGCCGTGGTCATGACGTAGCTGACCAACCTAGCCGGCGGCTGCGTGGACTTGCGCGCTGCCGCCACGTGCGGTGGTGTGGTGGCGGTGTACTCGTCGGCGCCCTTGCGCAGGTTCTTGCGATACACCAGCGAGGCATCGAATTCGCCGTTTCTCACTTTCTTCACCACGTCCGCAAGATAGGCATCCACCGATTGATCGGTGAACAGGCGTTGGTAGAGTTCGCGTTGCACTTGCTTGGCGAGCGCAGTCCAATCGCGGCGCACGACTTCCATGCCGATGAACTCCACACTATCGTTGTCGGCGCCGCCGAGCAGACCCGCATAGCGCTTGCTCGCACCACGCGTGCTATGGCGGGCGCGCGGCAGAAATAATCTCAAGTAAAGCTTTTCGAATTCCAGCTCCAAGCGGCTCGCCACCCGCCAGTGAGCGGCGATATGGCGGTTCAAATCGGCGTTCAGCGCGACCGCGAGGTCCCGTCCCAGTTCACGTGCCTGACCCGCCTCGGCGGCGCCCGACTCTATGAACAGACTGTCGGTGTCGCCATACAGCACCTTGAATCCGGCCGCCTCAAACCACGCCTTCGACCACAGCAACAGCTCGCGGCCCGTGCCGGTGATCGCATTGACGAGCGCGGGGTTGTAGAAGCGGCAAGAAGGCGCGCCCAGCACGCCGTAAAAAGAGTTCATCAGAATCTTGATTGCATTCGAAGCCACGCCGTCGCCGGCCTGCTTGGCGGCCTCGCGGCGTGGAAAGAGCACATCGAGAATGCGCGGCAGGATGGCCGGCGTGCGAGCGAATGCACCGCCCGCTGTGCGTATGACATCCGCGTCCGGCGACGGTGCTGCCACGTAGGACAGCGGATCGATGTTGAAGGTACGAATGATGCTGGGGTATAGGCTCTTGAAATCGAATACCCAGACATTTCGGTGCAGTCCCGTCGCGGGCTCCAGCACATGGCCGCCTAGCTGCGGGTCATGCTGCCGCGAATCATCCGCCCGCACGGTGGGCGCAACCACGCTCAGCCGCTCGAGTTCGGTCAAATATAGAAAGTCGAAGGAGGCAATACTCGCCGCGACGCGATCGGGTGTCATGCCCGTCAGCTGGCTGCGTTCATAGGCGAGTCGCACCAGATTGAGCCGTTCTATGATTTCGAAGGCAAGGCGCGCGTCGGTGCGCGTGTACAGCGCAAACGCCGCGAGGTTATGCCGGTAATTGTCGAGGATTTCCTCGATCCGATCATGCACATCGCCCGCGACGGCCTTGCCCTCGCCCAGCACTTCGCGCGCCACAGCATCGAGCGAGTATTCATCCATGCGCACGAAGGCGCCGCGCAACAGATCGATGCCGTCCAGCACCAAGCGCCCGGGAATGGATGCCTGGCCGCTGCCGAAATAGCCTTCTGCCTTGCGCAGGCGCATCGCACCCGGCTCTCGCCCCAGCAAAAATGGATGGTTCACGCGCTCTGCAATTCGCTGCAGCACCGTGAGGTCGAAGTCGATGACATTCCAGCCGGTGAGCACATCGGGATCGATCTGCCGCACCCTGGCGCAAAACCTGTCGAGCGCGGCGCGCTCATCCGCACAGCGAACAGCCCGTTCCGGCATGGCGCGAGTACCGCTGTCGACGATCAGAACTTCATCGACACCCGGACCATACGTGGAAATCGCGAGCAGGCGCTCTTCCTTGCCATGTGTTTCGATATCGAAAGACAGCACACGCGGTTCGACCCTGACTCGAACCGGCCGCAGCGTCGGGTTGGTATACACCCGAGAAACTCCGTTGCCCGGCAGCCATTCGCCGTCGAGTTCGCAGCCGCCCTTGATGCCGCGGTCGATCAAGTACCGCAGTGCAAAGCGCACATCAGCCTCGAAAGTCTCGACGCCGGCCGCGTGCAAGCGGTCGCGCTGTCCCGGAACATCCTGTGGAGCCTCCACCTCGATCCGGCACACCGGGTCGCCCATAAAGCTGTACTTGTCGGTCGGCTGAGGCTGTGTGCGCAGCACGCACGCGCGGTCGGCGTCGGCGGCGCGAATGTAGAAATGCGGGCGCTGTCGGTCATCGCGCAGCAGGAAAGTGCCGCCCTCCTCCAGCCGGCCATAAATGTGGACGATTGGCGTACGCTGCCCATTGGCACCGGAGGCGATTCGATAGCTTGCTTGAAGAATCAGTCCACGCGCGGTCATACGCCCCTGGCTCTCGGCTTGCGTTGCAGAAGTCGCAACTCATGATGACGGTTTTCGCAAAGCGAAGTGTGGGCATATTGGCCGCCGGACGGCCATACTAACGCCATGTCCCAAGATACCTTGCACCATAACTTTATCGATGGCGAATGGGTCGCCGGACGCTCAAGCTCATAGGGGTGAGGTATAAATGAGGATCTCACCGCCCGCCTTATTGCTCGACGGTAATTTTAGGATCTACGCGCTCGGCAATCTCGTTTCCTACATTGGCACCTGGGCACAGCGCGTCGCAATCGGTTGGCTGTCTTGGGAACTCACTCACCAGACGTTGTGGGTGGGTTTGATTTCCCTGGCGCAAATTCTCCCATTGATCGCATTCGGTCCGCTATCCGGAGCGCTGCTTGATCGGCACAATCATCGCTATTTCGCCATAACGGTCAACAGCGCGATGGCCGTTTTGGCGGTGGTGCTGTATGCATTGACCGCAGCGCACCTCATGCACATCCTAGTGTTGCTGGTCATTGCCTTTCTACTGGGTGTCGCCAATAGCGGCTATCAGGCCGTGCGACTCGCAATGATTCACGAGGTGGTCGCGCCGTCACTCATGACGCAAGCCATCGCGGCGAACTCAGTGATATTTAATCTGAGTCGCGCCGTGGGCCCGGCCATTGCGGGCATCGTCATTGCGCACTACGGCCTGGCGGCCGCGTTCGCCGTGAATGCGATTTCGTTTCTCGGCATCTTGGGTGCGTTGGCGGCTGTGCAATTGCGTACGCGTGAGGTCAACCGATCGACGCAAAGCCTGTTGGCGGATAGTCGGGAAGGTTGGCGCTACGTGATGGAACACCCGGGCATTCGACGAATGATGCTGCTGGCTGCCGTCACTTCCACGCTCGCCCGAGGCGTCATCGAACTGCTGCCGGCGTTTGCCGACTCCGTGTTTCACCGCGGCAGCCTGGGACTCGCTAATCTGACCACAGCCGCCGGCGCCGGTGCCATCGTCGGCGCCTTAGTCCTGGCGCGGGCGGGCTCTACGGAACTCTTGCCGCGGGTGACGCATCTGGCGGCCATTGGGCTGGGACCGCTGGTGATCGTTTTTGGGTTAAATAAGCAATTTGCCATCGGGCTGTTGATCAGCGCCGCACTGGGTTTCGCCATCGTGTTATGCAGTGTGGGTCTGCAGGTGCAATTGCAGTCCTTGATCCGCGACAAGTTCAGGGGCCGGGTGCTGGGCCTGTGGACAGCGGTAAACATTGCGGGTCCCGGCGTCGGAGGCGCGATGCTCGGTGCGCTGGCGCAATGGGCCACCCTGCCCATGGTCACCATAGCAGCGGGGTCGCTTTGTATAGCTCTCGTGCTTTGGGTGATGTTACGGTCGAGCCGCTTGCTGCCCGCGACCTAAGGCGCTTGAATCGGCGATTGCGCCGCTACGCTACCTGTCGAGTTCGGGCGCAACGCATCGCGCCAAGTCGACCTGTCATTGAGGGGGCTATTTCTTGAATTCCGCCGCCCTCGCAGCCGCGTTGGCCACCAAGTGCTGGGCTGCACGATCGCTGCCGCGAGCTTCTTGCGCTGTCTGTGCAGGCGTCTCCGTGGCTTCCTTCAGGGCGGCCAGGGCCGCGGCGCTGATTCGAACTGAGCTGGCTGCGGTCGCCGTTGAGCTGGTGGCTGAAGGGTTGCCGGACGGGCTAGGCGACGCTGCAGCCTGCGGCTTGAGGGGCTTGGCCTGAGCAACGGCGGTGGAACCAGCGGCGGCATCGACGGGGCGGGTTGACATGAGTGCTACCTTCTGAATTTAGCTTTGCGACACAAAGTAACCAATGCTTAATGGCGAAACCGGCACTTTCTGAAGTGAGCCGCGTCGGCGGATTGTCAGGTAGTTCTTTTTTTGCGACGCACGTATCAATGATTGTCCCCGCTTGTGTATGGAGAGATGCCCTCGCTGTAACAAATCCGCAAAATATCACTGACAGACTTTGCCGCACAAAGCACGGGAACGACCCCCTCAGAAACAACACCAGGGTCGCTCGCCGACAATTTCTTCCTTTGCCAGCGGGACATAAGACAGTGAACATGAATCGGCGCTCATCCTGGAAACTGCTCCTAATCACCCTCTCATTGGCCGGCTGGTCTTCGCTGGCACTGGGGCTCGGAGTTGAGGAGGCTTCCGACGCCGGTGAATCGGGCAGCCATCGCGAAAAAGGGCCTAAGTCCGACGCGCTGCAAGAGATCGTGGTGAACGCACAGCGCTCAACTCCGGAAATGGCCCGTGCTGCGCAGCGCGAGGCACCTAATCTCATCAATCTCACCACCGCCGATGAAATGAAGCGGCTGCCCGACGTCAATACCGGCGAAGCGATCCGCCGCGTACCGGGAATTTCGCTGGAGACCGATACCGGTGAAGGCCGCTATATCAACATCCGCGGTCTGGACGCGGATCTCAACAGCACCACCTTCGGCGGACTGCGACTGCCCCCGACCAACAATAGCTCGCCGTCAGGCGCCGGCAGGGCGGTGGCCTTCGATTCCATTCCCATCGGCTTCGTCGGCGCCATCAAGGTTACCAAGTCCAATTTGCCTGAACAGGATGCCGAGGCGCTCGGCGGTACCATCGACATCACGCCAAAAACCGCGCCGAGCGACGGGGAGGCCTTCGCTGACGTCAAACTGGGCAGCGGCGAAGAGTTGCTGCGCCACACCTGGATTACTGATCTGGCCGGTACCGCCGGCACGCGCTTTGGCGGCTGGTCGGGCGCTTACCAGCCCTTCAGCATATTGGTGACGGCCTCCCTGTATACCGATCGGCGCGGTATTGACGATGCAGAAGCAGCTTTCGTCGACAATCAACCCGGTGGTGTCCCCGACAAGGCGTTCGCAGCGTTCGAGCAGCGCTACTATACGTATCACCGCGAACGCCATGGTTATGGTGCCGACCTGGGCTTTGCACCGGATGCGGAAAATGGCTACTTTTTGCGGTATTACGACGCGGGTTACTCCGAATCGGTCATCCGCAATCGGCTCATTTGGAATTTCACGGGCGCGCCCACCGTCGATCCCTCCAATCCCAATGGCTTCAACGACACAGCTATCTTTACCAAAGCGCTGCGCGACGAGAAGGAGTATCTGGACTCTCGCGTGGCCGAGTTCGGCGGCAAGAATGAATTCGCCGAAAACACGCTCGACTATCACGTGGGTTACACCAAGGGCACGTATTACAAGCCCTACGACTACAACTCGAGTTTCGATAACCCAAGCCTTGCCAACGTCGCCTACGACAATACGACCCTGCCGAATTGGCCCGTGGTAAGGACGCTGCCCGCTACCGCAGCCAACGGGACGACTAGCGCAAACCCAGTCAATCCCGCGGGCTACGTTCTGACGAGAGTAAGCACGCAAGTGACGCACTCGAACGATCATGAGTGGGGGATCGGCGCGAATTTCACCCTGCCCACGCATTTCACGGACCGATCGGATGAGCAGTTCAAATTTGGCGTCAATGCGCGCCTCCGCAATCGCTCGGCCAACCAGTTCTCTTCATCCATCGACCCCGCTGCACTGCCGGCATTGCCGCTGTCCTCCACGGTGTACGGCAATAGCGTCAACTTCTACATGGACCACTACGCCAACGGGCCGCAGATCAGTGCGGCCGCGCTACGAGCGATCTACGCGGCCGCGTTGGCGTCCGGGAACGTTTTAGGGGGTGAAGACATCCTCAACAACGTGCACGACAAGGAAAATGTCTATGCACAATACGGCCAGTATCAATTTGGTTACGGACCGCTGGGCATCATTGCGGGCCTTCGGGTCGAGGAAACCCAAGTGACGTACGCCGGCTACAAGGACGACCCGGCCAACCCAGCTTGTGGAATATGCGCGGTCTCAAACTCCAAGTCCTATACCAATTGGTTCCCGTCAGCGCAGGCTCGGTATGAAATCAATTCGAATTTAGTCGCGCGCGCAGCCGTCTCCTCGACGATTGCACGCCCCGGCTTTCAGCAAGTAACTGCCGCCACCACGGTTGATGCCGGCAGCGGCAATATCACGACCGGCAATCCGGATCTCAAGCCGACCACGGCAACCGGACTGGACCTTGCGCTGGAGCAGTACTTGCCGCACGCGGGCATTGCCTCCATCGGATTATTCGGCAAGGACATCAAAGATTACATCGTCCAGAATGTTCAGCAGACCGCCGGAGGCCCGCAAAACACCGGCGGCAATCTCGGCATCATCAAGCTCATTAGTTTCGGCAACGCCGCGACATCACACCTGTTCGGCTTCGAAACGAACTACGTGCAGCACTTCAGTGACATTCTTCCCGGACCGCTTTCCGGCCTCGGCGTTTCGGCAAACTGGACCTGGGTGCAATCAAAATACAAACTGCCTGTGGTGGACCCGGCCACCGGCCTGACCAATGAGACGCGCGATTCCATGCTCCCTTCCACATCCAAGAATACTTTCAACGCCGAGCTGATGTACGACGCGTATGGCTTGAACGTCTCGCTTGGGGCGTACTACACCAGCAAAAACATCTTTGGACTCGGCAATACTGCCGCGCTTGATGTGTGGACGCAGGAGCGCGTATCGGTGGATTTCGGCAGCCAATACAAGATCATCGAGCCCTTGACTGTCTATTTGAACGTCAAAAACCTCACCAATACGGCGCTCAAATTCACGGAAGGCCCCGGGCCGGGTCGGGTGATCCAACGCGAGTTTTACGGCGCCACCCTGCAGTTTGGCGGGACGTACAAATTCTAGGCGGAAAACGCATCTTCCCGGGCCAGTGGGGTCGATGCACACGGTAACGACGGCGCCGACTCCGAAAGCAGCTAACGGCGCGTTTTAGCGAGGCTGCTCGTATTCAAAGCCCTGTGAATGATCCTTGCTGGCCCGACCGAACAAATAGACAACACCGACATACAGGATTCTCCCGGCGACGGACCGTCGGTAATCTAGGGTGAGCAATGGCGCTGACGAATAGCGATGCACCAATTGACCGTTTAAGAGGTCCGTTCGAATGAGCGGCTAAACTGAGGCCTCAATTCCGGATTGCCGGCGCTCAAGTTCGGCGTGTACTCATGATCGACGTAGGGATTCATGGATGCGGGATTGGGCCTATTGACGCGGCGACTTGCACCGAAGGAAAGTGTCCCGTGCTCGGAGAGCTTACGGTCCAGGTGTAAGCTCGGGTAGATCTCAAAGTAGTTGGCTTTTGTAGTCACATTGCTGCTGAGTTGGCGCGTTTCCGTTCGTGTCGCCTCGGCTCTGATGCCCGCCAGCCAGGTCCACACATCAATGCTTTGCTGATAACTGCCGTACAGCGCATGGATGGTTTGAGTGAATTGGAATTGATTGGTAAGCGCGGTATCGATGATACTAATTCCCCTCGCCGGATCGAGGGTCTCGGCGACATTACCGTAGTACGAGATGTCGCGTTCGAATGCGTAGCCAAACTTGAGCGATAGCGTATCCGACGCGGGTAATGAATAGTCCGCACCGATCTCAGTGGTGCCGTGATCTTCCTGCAGGCTCAAGCTATTGAAGAATGTCGCGGCGGCAGGCACTAAGTCATGGTTCGCGTAATCGTAATGTTCCCGTTGCTGTGATGTCGATCGATGCAAAGAGACCTCTATCGATTGGCCGGAGGACCCCAGCTTTTGCGTAAATGACAGTTTTTCATCCAAGTCGGTTTCCGGATCGTGTCCGGTGCTCGAGCGCCGCGCCGCGTTCGTGACTACATCCTGCGGCGAACGGCTGTCTGTCGATTGAGAATAGGTTCGCAATCCGCCGCGATCAGCCCAACTGCCGGACGCGCTCAGGGATTGCCTATCATTCAACGCATACTCGCCGGAGAGTTTTATGGTGGGGACCTCGCGGCGGATTCGTTCGGCCATTTCGTTCCGACTGGCATTGAGTTCGTGGAAGACGGGGTCGGAGGCAAGGACCATCGATTGCACACGACGATCGCGGTAATCCTGTCGATATCCCGCACTCAACGATGCTGAGAATGGACCTGATCGGTAGCTGCCGCCGGCGCCCAACACGTAACGACCGCCGTTGCCGGCGCTCGCTTGCAGGGAAGCCGAGCTGCCGCCCGGTCCTCCTTTGCGGGTAATGACGTTGATGACGCCCGCCACGCCATCCGCCTTGAATTGTGCAGGCGGTGTGGTGAGCACTTCGATCCGCACAATATCCTTGGCGGGAATGGATTGAAGATTATCTCCCGCCGATGCACCGGCCAACTGACTCGAGGGTTTGCCATCGATTAGGATGAGGACTTTGGAATCACCCCGCAACGAGACGATACCGCTCGGATCCACGTCGACCGACGGGATGCTGGACAATAGATCGCCCAAGCTGCCGAAGCTACTCTGTGCATCCGAGGTCACGCTATAAACTTTGCGGTCGATCAGACTTTCGACGGACAGCTTCTCCGACTTGACGACAATCGCTTCGATCGAATTGTCAGCCTGGGCCCGTGGTTCCTCGGCTCCGTGGGCCACCGGACACAGAGATGCAACGAAAAACCACACGCAATGGCCGCGGCTTCGTTGGAACCGCGTGTACATCGATGGCGTCAACTAAACCTCCCAAATACAGAGATCGCAAACAAGCCTCGGTACTTTGCCATATAACGCTTGCGAAGCTCAGGCTCGTATACTCCTGTCATACAACCTGCCATCGGGGTATCGCCATTGACTTGCGTACGACCATGCATTTACGCAGCGCTGCTGTTCGCCGCCTGTGCCTACCTGGACACCTCGCCCGCATCAACGCCCCCGCCCAAGAACAACTCGGCGGCGTGTCACGCGCCAGGTTCGCCTGCCCCCACCGTCGGGGGATCGACGCCGGCAGTGATGGTCGGAACCGTATCGCAGATGCCAGGCACGTGGAGCCTTCCCTCTTGCGTTGGGTGGGATATGCGGCGGATTACTTCAGTGGCCGTGGTCGTTGGTACCCTCACCGCAGGTGACCTTAACACCGTGTTACGGAGGCTTGGCGCCATCTCCGGCTACCCGGGGACACGCTATTGGTCCGTCACCGACGGCCAACTGGAGTCGTTGATAGTCGACGCTTTTGCCGTCGACTCTGCGAAGTTCGAAAAAAGGAGACCCGATTTCCTGCCCACCGAGTTTGAGGTAGGCAGCGACCTCGTGTTCTCCGAGCACGACAATCGCCTGCCCAATCCCGCTTTTTATCGCATGCGCGTGGTCGAGCGCAGCCAGACCCGGATAGTCATCGACATATCCAATATCAACGTGGTGAAGCGACTAATGTTCACCCTATTTGAGCCGGGGGATTTGCGCACGGCCCTGTTCATCTCTCGATCCGCTGACGGCGGCTTCACCTGCTATGCCGTATCCGGATTGCATACCGGCGGCTTGTCGAGACTTCTCGAAAACCCGCACTCCCATTTGAATCGCCTGCTCGCGCTTTACGGGCATATCAGCGGCATCGACGTCACCACGCTACCGTGGGCGAAATAGCCGCGTCGGCCGACGTTATGAGAACGAAGTTCAGGCTTCGGCAAGCAGGGTGAATATGACCCGCAACCCAGTCGACTCCGGCGTGGCGTCCGCCCATATTTGTCCGCCGTGGAGCGAAATGATGCTCCGGCAGATCGCCAATCCAAGGCCGCTGCCGTTGTCTTCGACATTGCTCGGGCTGGTGAGTCGAAAAAAACGCTCGAAAATTCGCTCGCGCAGTTCCGCCGCCACTCCGGGACCCTGATCGTCCAACGATACACGCCAGACTCCGCCCTCCACCACCGAGCGCAGCGTCACTGTCCCGCGTGGCGGAGATGCGTTCAGTGCATTGGCGAGTAGATTCAACAACACTCGCCGCAACCAACGCGGCTCGACCAGCACCCTGCCCGCGCCTTGATGAGAGTGAACATATTGCAGACCGCGATGTTCCGACAGCACCTTCGGGTCTTGACTGAAGCTTGCAATCAGCGCCTCGGGATCATGCGCCACCAGGTGCAGATCGATATCACGCGCCTCGGCACGCGATAGAAACAATAGCTCCTCGATGATTTGACTGAGGCGGGCGATTTCCTCCAACTGCATATGCACCGACTCTTCGTTTGCCGCATCGAGATTGCCGTGCACCAGGAGCTTTTCCGCCTGCAGGCGGATCAGCGATAGCGGCGTCTTCAATTCATGCGAAGCTTGGGCTGTGAAGCGTCGAATTTGATCGAACGCCGACTCCAGGCGATCGAACATTTGATTCAGCAGCTGCGCGAGCTCGGATATCTCATCGCGCACGGATGCCACCGGGATGCGTTCGCTCAAGTTATCCGAGCTGATATGGTTGGCCGTGTCGCGAATCAGGCGCACCGGGCGCAGAGCCAGCCGGCTCAATCCGAAGCCGCCCCCGACACTGACCGCGACCATCACCGAGAGCATCCAAATACAGATCTCGCTGTAGTCACGCATGGTTTGGCGCACGCTATCGAGCGGTGTCGCTATGGTCACATCGAACGGGCCTAGGATGAATTCGCCCACCCGCAGTTCGCCGATGTCCAAAAGTTTTGCATTGAACACGCGCTTGCCGCGTACGTCGGGAATGGGTAAGCCGCGCAAGTTCGTGGAATAGAAGACCGGGCGTACCGGGCCGCTGGGGTCGTCGATGGTGATGAAAAGGAGCACCGAGGAGAAATCGCTGGTTTCCCGGATGCGGGCATCGATGAGATGCGCATCGAGGCCGGCAAAGTCTTCCCCCAGGTGCGCCCGAATCTCGGCAAACTGCGCCTTGTTCAAAAGATCGAGGTCGCGGATCAGCTGATTCTGCAGCAGGTAATAGCCGGCGACGAACAGGCACACCAATGTCAACGTCGCCGCGCCGGCGTACCAAAGCGCCAGCCTCGCGCCGATCGATCTCACAGCAGCTGGTAGCCGACGCCGCGCAGAGTCTTGAACACCGGCGGCCCCGGAACGGCCTCGAATTTCGCGCGCAATCGGCTCATGTAGACATCCAGAAGGTTTGCTTCATGGTCGTAGTGCGAGGACCAGCATTTCTCGCAGATCAGCTTGCGGGAGAGAATTCGCCCCACGTTTTGCATGAAGATCTCGAGCAGCGCAAATTCGCGGCTGGTCAGATCGACGGGCTCGCCGGCCAAGTGCACCGTGCGCGCGATCAGGTCGAGCTTGATCCCACGGTGTTCCAGTACAGCCTCCTTGACTGCCGATTGGCGGCGCAGCAAGGAACGCATGCGCGCCAGCAGCTCTTCCATGCTGAAAGGCTTCGATAGGTAGTCGTCGGCTCCGACGTCCAGTCCTTTGATTCGATCCTGTACGGCATCGCGGGCGCTCAGGATCAGCACGGGTTCGTTGAACCCCGATTTGCGCCATTGCTGCAGAAGCTTGAGACCGTCGCCGTCCGGCAGGCTCAGGTCGAGGATAATCGCGTCATAGGCCGACTCACAGAGCTCATTGCTGGCTTCTTGGCAGGTGCGAACCCAAGTAAGTGACCGCATAGGCGCGCTCCAGCAGCGCTTGCTTGAGGAACGTCCCGATCCGGTGTTGGTCTTCGACAATGAGTATTTTCGTAGCTCGCCCCGTTCGTCACCGGCAGCACCCGCCGAGGGGTTTACCCTCTTTCCCGGCCTGAACCGCCTGGCAACCCACGCTCGGGCTGCAGCCCTTAGTAAGTGCCACTCGGCTCGGGCCGTCAAGCCGATTACGGGCGCGGCGGCATCCAGGACTTGGCAAACGAACTCTTGCCGTCAGTATAGGTGCTCCACACCGCCCGGGTTGCCGGGTCGACCGCGACGTTTTTGGCGGTTGCCGCGGTGGTCAGATCGCCGAGGGGCGCCAGCTTGCCGCCGGCGGTCTTCACCACGGACATCTTGTCGGCGCCCGCGCAATAGAGCAGGCCGCCGACCTCATCGAGCGCGATCTGATCCACTTTGGCCACTATGTCGATCGAGCCCACGCTCAAGCCGCTCTTGGTATCGATCGCCACCAGCTTACCGTTGCCGCCTGCGGCAAAAACGCGATGGCTGCCGGCATCGAGGGCCAGGCCGTGCGGCTGCAAGGCCGGAGCGGTGGGCCACTGAGCGACGACCTTGTTGCTCGAGGGATCGATTACCGCAACGACATCCTTGTTCTTGATGTTCAAATAGATGCGGTCCGCCGTGGCGTCATAGACCATGAACTCCGGCACTCCCGGTATCGCGATGGTGGCCACCACTCTCGCGCTCTTTGGATCGATCACCCATACGTCCGCGCCCTCGTCATGGGTGACGTACACCCTGTGGTTCTTCGGTTCGAAAATGATGGCATCGGTGGGACCCGCCGTCTTGATGGATTTCACTTCCTGCAAGGTCTCCGCATCGACCACCGCCACGCGTTCGGCTTGCTGCACGCTGACGTAGTAATACTTGGAGTCGGTATCCACGGCGTGGTCGACTGCCCCGCCCACCTGCAATCGCTTGATCAGGCTATTTTTCTGCAAATCGATGTAATCCGCGGTGCCGTCGTTCTCGTGAGCGGCGAGCAGGCGGTGTCGTTTCGAGTCGACACGCAAAAAATCGAATTTTCCGGTCGAGTGCGGTATTTCGATGGACGCCGCGGGCGTCAATTGCAGAGGTCCGGCCATCACAGCGGCCAACGGCGATAACGCGAGCGAAGCTGTCAGAGAATAGAGTGCGCTTTTCATGAAGGTTTTCACTTATGGTTGAAGATTAATACTTTGCCGTGAACCCGAGGAATAGGTATCGCCCGAGCGCGTCGTAGATACCCGCCACCATGTTGCCGTTCACCAACAGCGGGTTCGAGAGCAATCCAGCCACCGGGGGCTTCTTGTCCGCCAGGTTGTTGACCCCCAGCCTGATATTCAAATGCGGGGTCACGTCGATATTGCCGTCCAGATCGAAGTAGTCATAGGCGGGGATCTGCGAGTCCACGGCAAATACCGTTCCCAGGCCGCCAAGGTTGGGGTCGGGGCTGGTGAATTCGGATTTCAATCTTCCGATATGACGCCAGTTCAACGACACCTCGAAATCGTGCTTGGAGTCCCACGTCGTTCGCAGTCGATGGCGGTAGCGAGGCACGGGCGAGGTTGGGCCCGCTCCGGAACAATTTGGGCCAAAGTAGCCCGAACAGTCGATTTCCGGCGCGCCGGGAGTCACAGCGATGGGATTGTCCAGAGCGACGCTGCCGGTGAAGCTGAACGACAAGTTGCCGGCCTTGGGGAATAGCGGTTCGAGATCCCAATTGTAGCGTCCCTCGAAGTCCACGCCGCTGTTGCCGTAGGAACCCGTGTTGTACCGCGTGCTGCGTATGCGTCCGGCGGCCGCGCCGATGCCGGTGGACAGGGATCCGCTGGCATCGCGGTGAATCAATCCGCAGTAAAACGGATCGCCGCCATTCAAGCAGGTCGGCAACGTAAACGACGCGGGCACACCGCCGACGAACTGTT
>JANYIY010000076.1 GCA_025358615.1 Gammaproteobacteria bacterium
TGCCGATGGCGCGATGAAGCAATGCAGCCAATACGGAGGAGTCAACGCCGCCGGACAAGCCGAGCAATACCTTGTCGCTGCCGACTTGCGCGCGAATCCGCGCCACGCTGTCCTCGATGATGTTGCCGGTGGCCCAGTCCGCCGCACAGCCGGCAATTTCACGCACGAAGCGCCGCAAAATCTCGCCGCCCTGCAGGCTGTGAGTCACCTCGGGATGAAACTGCACGCCGTAGTAGCGCCGCGACTCATCGGCCATGGCGGCGAGCGGCGCGTTGTCGCTGGAGCCGATGACCTTGAATCCCGGCGGCACCGCAATGACGCGGTCGCCGTGACTCATCCACACATCGAGGACGCGCCGGCCTTGGGCGTCGCGATTGTCTTCGAGCCCATCGAGCAGCCGGGAATCTGCCGTCGGCCGAACTTGGGCGGCGCCGAACTCCCGATGACTGGAGAGTTCGACTTGGCCGCCGAGTTGCGCCGCCATGGTCTGCATGCCGTAGCAAATGCCGAGCACCGGAACGCCTGCCGCGAAGACTTCAGGGGGCGCCGCCGGACCTTTGGCGTCGTAAACCGATTCGGGTCCGCCGGACAGAATGATGGCCTTCGGCGCAAAACGCTTGATTTCAGCGCCGTCGACATCGCAGGCGTAGATCTCGGAATACACGCCGAGCTCGCGCACCCGCCGTGCAATCAACTGCGTGTACTGTGCACCAAAATCGAGAATCAGGACCCTGTCAGCATGAATATCCGGCATCAACCTATCCGATAGTTTGGCGCTTCTTTGGTGATGGTCACATCGTGCACGTGACTCTCGCGAACGCCGGCGCTGGTGATGCGGACGAACTGGGGACGGGTGCGCATTTCTTCAATGCTGCCGCTGCCGGTATATCCCATGGCCGCGCGCAGGCCGCCCGACAGCTGATGCAGGATGGCGACCATGCTCCCCTTGTAGGGCACCCGTCCCTCGATGCCTTCCGGTACCAGCTTTTCAAGCTCAGTCGTGGTGTCCTGGAAATAGCGGTCGCTGGAGCCATGCGCCTGCGCCATGGCGCCCAGCGAGCCCATGCCTCGATACGCCTTGTAGGAGCCGCCTTGATAGAGCTCCACGTCACCGGGCGATTCTTCAGTGCCCGCGAACATGCCGCCGATCATTACGCAATGCGCTCCGGCCGCCAGTGCCTTGGCAATATCGCCGGAATACCTGATTCCGCCGTCGCCGATCACCGGCACTCCGGTGCCTTCCAACGCCTTGGCGACGCGTGCGATCGCGCTGATCTGCGGCACGCCGACGCCCGCAATGACCCGGGTAGTGCAAATCGACCCCGGGCCGATGCCCACCTTCACACCGTCGGCGCCATGCTTGACCAAATCCAGTGCCGCCTCCGCCGTGACGATATTGCCGCCGATCACCTGCATGTCGGGATACTTCGCCTTGATTCGCGCCACCGTCTCCAATACGCCACGCGAATGTCCGTGCGAGGTATCGACCACGACCACGTCGACGCCCGCCTCGCGCAGCGCCGCGACCCGATCCAACGTGTCCGGCGCGGTTCCCACCGCCGCTCCGACCCGCAGGCTGCCCACGCTATCCTTGCAGGCGTTGGGGAATTCGGTGGCCTTTTGGAAATCTTTGACCGTGATCATGCCTTTGAGCTCATGGTCACCGGCAACCACCAGCACCTTTTCGATACGGTGCTTGTGCAACAGCGCGAGCACCTCGTCTTTAGGCGCGTTCTCGCGCACGGTGATCAAACGATCTTTCGGCGTCATGACCGAGGACACCGGCGCATCAAGTTTGGTCTCGAATCGCAGATCACGGTGCGTGACGATGCCCACCACTTTCTTGCCGAGCACCACAGGCACACCGGAGATATTCTTGGCCCGAGTAAGTTCAATGACCTGGCGTATGGTCATATCGGGGTTGACGGTAATCGGGTCACTGATGACGCCGCTTTCGAATTTCTTCACACGATCGACTTGGCGTGCCTGATTGTCAATCGACATGTTTTTATGAATGATGCCCATCCCGCCTTCCTGGGCGATGGTGATGGCAAGCCGCGCTTCGGTGACCGTATCCATCGCAGCGGATATCACCGGCAGATTGACGCGGATTTCGCGGGTTAGTTGACTTGACAACGACACTTCACGTGGCAAAACCTCGGAGTAAGCCGGCACGAGCAGCACGTCGTCGAATGTGAGTGCCTCTTCA
>JANYIY010000079.1 GCA_025358615.1 Gammaproteobacteria bacterium
CCTCACCATGCACTCCGAGCGGCCGCAGCACCGCATGTACGAACAGTGGCATCCGCTCGGCGTGGTCGGAGTGATATCCGCCTTTAATTTCCCGGTGGCCGTGTGGTCGTGGAACGCATTCCTGGCAGCCATCAGCGGCAACGCCATTGTCTGGAAGCCGTCTCCAAAGACCGCGCTGTGCTCCCTGGCCGTGCAGCACATCTGCAATCGAGTGCTGGAACGGCACAAATTGCCGCCGATATTTCAGATCTTCATCGACGCAGGCACTGAGCTTGCCATGCGCTTCGTCGACGACCGTCGCGTGGCGCTGGTGTCTTTCACCGGCTCGACCCATGTGGGAAGGCAGATCGGCGTACGCGTCGCCGAACGGCTGGGCAAGAGCCTGCTCGAACTCGGTGGCAATAACGCCATCATCGTCGATGACAGCGCCAACCTCGACTTGGCGGTACCGGGGATCGTGTTTGGCGCCGTCGGCACGGCCGGCCAACGCTGTACGAGCACGCGGCGCGTTCTGGTACATCGCTCGCGCGCTGCCGAACTGGAACGAAGGCTGATCGCGGCGTATGGCCAGGTGCGTATCGGCGATCCGCTGGCGCCCGATACGCTCATGGGGCCCTTGATCGATCAAGGCGCCGTGTCGCGCTACACGGCGGCCATTGCCACGGCGCTAGCCGAAGGCGCAGAGCTGCTATGCGGCGGCAAGGTTCTGCCTCGCGCGGGCAATTTCGTCGAACCGGCCATCATCCGCGCCCGCCCTGGCATGGCGGTGGTGAGCACCGAGACTTTTGCGCCGATCTTGTACGTCATCGCTTACGACACGTTGGATGAAGCGGTACTCATACAAAACTCCGTACCCTACGGGCTTTCGTCGGCCATATTTACCGACCGATTGCAAGTGGCTGAACGCTTTTTGTCCGCCGAGGGCAGTGACTGCGGCATCGCGAATGTCAACCTGGGTACGTCCGGC
Source organism: Gammaproteobacteria bacterium (assembly GCA_025358615.1). Lineage (GTDB taxonomy): Bacteria > Pseudomonadota > Gammaproteobacteria > Steroidobacterales > Steroidobacteraceae > Bog-1198. The sequence goes on from JANYIY010000079.1 coordinate 968, forward strand.
GCGGAGATCGGCGGCGCATTCGGTGGTGAGAAAGACACCGGCGGCGGGCGCGAAGCGGGTTCGGATTCCTGGAAGGCTTACATGCGGCGCCAGACGAATACCATCAATTGGAGCTCGAAACTGCCGCTGGCACAGGGAATAAAGTTCAACGTCTGACCTAAGACTCGCGCTAGCGCGCGATCCACGCTTCGATCTCGGCGGCCCGGGCCTGCAGTCGCGCCGCCGAGACCGGACCCAAGGTTTTGAGTTCCTGCGCATACAGCGACACCCGGTATTCCTCGATCCAGTGCTTGAGCTCGTCGAGTTCCGGTATCCAGCGCAGCTCAGCATTGACTTGCTGCTTAAGGCTCGAGTAGCGCGCCGACCAGTCGCGAAGTTCCCGCACGATGTTCGGCGACTCGCCGCCGCGCGTACCGCTGCGCTGCCGCCGACGTTGTTCCGCCTTTATATAGCGCGGCAACTGGCGCAACCAATCCGCCGGCGTCGATTCCAGCGCCTCGGCGCTCAGCAAGCGCCGCAGATGTTCATTGCTCTCCTGCACCGTGTCGGCCCCGGGTCCCGCGACTTCCGCGTCGAGTGCGCGGCGCACCTCGCGCGCATCGGCAAACCAGCGCAGTGCGCCGGCGACGATTTCGTCCACGCAGTCGTGCAGGCGCGCGCGTCCTTGGTCTACGGCTTTCTCGTAGGCATCGCGCGTGCGCGGCGCATCCGCATCGTCAAAACAGGCGCGGCGAAATGTCAGCTGCAGCAGTGCCTCAATCAGCGCTCCGCTCTTGGTGTAGGGACTGGCCGCGAGCAATAGCGACGCATTATTGGCAAGCGTCTTGCCGAGTTCGCGCGCCTGGCCGGCGAGCATCGTGCGCGCCAGCACTGCCGCTGCGTGACGCCACCGGCGCTGTGCTTCCGCGGGCGACCATTCATAGCGCACCTCCAGCGCGTGACCGGTGTGTAGCAGCGTCGGGAACACCCAAACCGTTCCTTGCTCGAGGGTCAGAGGCAACTTGTCGGGCAGGGTTTCGAATTCGAAGCGGCGCCAAGGGCCCACTAGTCCGTAGGCGGTACGCGCGCGGCGCTCGAGTTCCGCGCGCGCCGCCGGTGAGCTGGCGCGGCGCAACTCCGCCACGGTCTTGCCCTGCGCAACCTCGACACCATCGGCCCACACGGCCAGCTGAGGCAGCAAGTGAACGGGCACCGCGGCCAAGTCGAAACGCAGCAAGGGCTCCGGGATGCCGCGCTGTTCTTTGAGCCAACGCTTGAGGCTGTGTACGTCTGCCGCGAGAGCGACCGACCCCGCCCCCGCCGTCGCCGTCGCGGTCGCGGCAGTGGTCGTGGTCGTAGTCGAAGTCGTAGTCGTAGTCGTAGTCGTCAAAAACTGCGCTGCGGTGTCCGCGATGGGAATCAAGTTGCGCCGCGCATCCTTCGGCAGCGAACGCAGCAGGGCCTCGATTCGCGGCTCGGCAAGGCCGGGCACGGCAGCATCCACGGCGGCGCTGCTGAGTCCTGGCAATGCCAGCAGGGGTATCTGCAGTACCGCGCCGTCACGGGCCTCGCCGGGCGCGAAGCGATACTCTACCGGGACCGACACTGAATCGACCGTGGCGTGTTCCGGAAATAGCGCCAGCGCCCTGACGTCCGGCTCGCTGGCGAATATGTGCGCCGCGTCCAGCGTCAGCGCCTTGCGCTCGTCATTCGATAGGTGCCGGTTGAAATATTCCAGGGTGGCGGCGCTCGACACCTGGCGCGGTAGCGCACGGTTATAGAACTCGGCAAAGGACTCGGGGCTTTGCAGCAGATTGCGGGTACGCAGGCGCTCCTCCAAGCGCTGCGCATCGCGCACCGCCGCGTCATTCGCCAGCAACCAGTCGGGGCGGCGGCGCAGACGCTGGTAAACCAGCGCCTCGCGCGCGAAGATGCGGCGCGATTCTTCCGGCGCAATCGGCCCATAATTCACCAAACGATTCGCGCTCAAGGTCAGTCCCAAGAAACTGACCCGCTCGTGCGCCACCACCTCCTCCCGGTCCTCGTCCCAGTCAGGTTCCAGGTACTCGCGCTTCAGCAGATGCGCGGCCGCGCCTTCGATCCATTGCGGTTCGATTTCCGCGACGCGCCGTGCGAACACCCGCGAGGTCTCAACGATGTTGGCGGCCATTACCCAGCGCGGACGGCGCCGCGCCAACGGCGATCCTGGGAAAATGTGGAAACGGATGGAGCGTGTGCCCAAATACACACCCTCCTCGCCGCGCACGCCCACCATCGTGGAAAATCCGGCGAGCAGCGAGCGATGGACCCCCGCATAGCTCGCGGCCCGCTTTTGCGCGACGATGCCCACCTCGGCGGCACGCTCCACCACCTGGGCGTAAACATCGTCCCATTCGGAGAGCCGCAACAGCGAGAAGTGCCGCTCCTTGCACCAGCGGCGCAATTCCCGCCGCGGTCCCTCCCGCGCCTTGCGATACGCGCGCCACAATTTGACCAGCGCTGAGAACTCGGATTTGGGATCCTCGAAGGCAGCACTGAGTCCAGCTTCCGGGGCCG
>JANYIY010000086.1 GCA_025358615.1 Gammaproteobacteria bacterium
CCACGCCCTCACGGTCGGTAGATATTTCTCCACCGCCTCGGCAGGCCCTGAACTTGGCCCTGCGCCGAAGGCAATCAGCGCCTCGGGCGGATGCATGGAGCAGAACTCCGGGTGAGCCGGTGCGCAGTGGTAGCACTCGACGAAATTTTCGACAATCAACTTCCAATTGGCAGTGGTGGGATAGGACTGGGAATAGGCGATTTTCGCCTCCGCGAATCCGTGGAAGTCCAGGTAGGGGGCGAGATCACCGAACGAGGCATCGAAATCCACCGGCGCCTGATCGGATAGATTGATGAAGATAAAGCCGTGGAACACTCGAATGTGGCAGCGATGCAGTCCGTTGTCCTTTTTCGAGAAATCCGCCGGCATCAGGCGTGCGGCGAGCAGGGCGCCGTCCAAACCGTAACTCCAGGCGTGATAGCCGCAGGTCAGGCGGGCTACCCGTCCTTCCGGTTTGGTGCAGATCAGCGAGCCGCGGTGACGGCAGACATTGTAGAAGGCGTTGATGGTCGACTCATCGCTGCGCACGATGATGATGGATTCGTTGCCTACCTTGTACAAAAAGTAATCGCCCTTGTTGCGTACCCGGTCGACATGGCCGGCGACCAGCCACTTGCGGCCGATGACCTGATCCATGTCGGCTTGGAACACGGCGTCGTCGCAGTAGAACTTGCGGTCGAGGCTGTAGCCTAGTGTGGTAATCGCGGCCAGCTGGTCGACCACGGCGGATTCATTCACGGCCCCGATACTGGATTCACTCATGGCATCACCTTAGGTGTAGGCTGCAGTCGGATCAACATTTGATGCGCTCATTCTGCGGATCGTATAAGGGACGCAAAGAGGCGGTGGCGGGATAGCGCACGCCGGCGACCTCAATTTCGTAGTCATTCTCCCCGACGGCCTCGACGACGCCGCCAAGCGGCGCGGAGACATACCCTAAGCCAACCGCCGCTCCCAAGGTATGGGCATACATTCCGGAACGAATGTATCCCACCAGCGAGTCACGCTGCCAGACAGGCTCATTGTGATAAAGCAGGGGTTCGGGAGACTTGAGTTTGAACTGCACCAACCGTTTCTTACAGCCGCTTTGCCGTTGTTGCAGCAACGCTTCGCGGCCGATGAAGCCACCCGGCTTGTCCCATTTGACCGCAAAGCCTAGCCCCGCTTCCAAAGGCGTGTCCTCATCGGCGATGTCGTGGCCCCAGTGCCGGTAGGCCTTCTCCATTCGCAGAGAATTTAGGGCGTGATATCCCGCGTGCACCAGTCCGAATCGAGCGCCGGCAGCCGTCAATTCGTCGTACACGCCTTGAATGAATTCCGTCGGCACGTACAGCTCCCAACCGAGTTCACCGACGAAGGTGATGCGCGAGGCGCGCACCAGGGCGTAACCCAACTCGATCACCCTGCTGGTGGCGAAGGGGAACGCGGCGTCCGACAAATCATCCGGCGTCAGCGACTGCAGCAGTTCGCGCGAGCGAGGACCCATCACTGACAACACACCCATCCCGGAAGTCACATTGGTCAACACGCAATTGGCATTCGGCTCGATGTGCCGCCGCAGCCAGTTGCCATCCTTGCTCTCGGTTTCCGCGCCGCTCACGATGAGGTAGGCAATCTCGCTCAAGCGAGTGACGGTGAGATCGGCCTCGATCCCGCCGCGCTCGTTCAGCCATTGGGTATAGATCATTCTTCCCGGCGCGACGTCGACGTCGTTGGCGCAGACTCGGTTGAGCGCGCGGGTGGCGTCCCGGCCTTCGAGCCGAAATTTTGCAAATGAGGATTGGTCAAAGAGCCCCACGGCGGTGCGTACGGCACGATGCTCGTTGGCACTCGGCTCAAACCAATTCTGGCGGCCGTAACTGTATTGGTACTCAGGCCGCGTGCCGGGCGGCAGAGTGCCCGTGGGGGCGTACCAATTGGCGCGTTCCCAACCGAAGGCTTCACCGAAGCAGGCGCCTGCCGCGGCCAATCGATCGTGCAGCGCTGATTTGCGCACACCGCGCGCCGTCTCGAATTGGCGGAACGGCCAGTGCGTGGCGTATAGCAACCCTAGGCTTTCCGAGACTCTCGCCTGTAAGTATTTGCGATTGATCTGAAACGGCATGTTGCGCCGAACATCCACCTCCCACAGATCCACCGGCGGATGCCCGTCGCGAATCCATTCGGAGACGACCTTGCCGATGCCGCCGGCCGATTGCAGGCCGATGGAATTGAGGCCGGCGGCCACGAAGCAGTTCTTCAGTTCGGTCGACTCACCCAAGTGGTAGCGCACGTCGGGCGTAAAGCTCTCGGGGCCGCAGAAGAATTTCTGAATGCCGGCCTCTGCCAATGCCGGGATGCGGCGCATGGCATCGAGCAGCACAGGCTCGAAGTGACCGAAGTCACCCTCGATCTCGCCGAAGGCGAAATCATCGGGTATACCGTCGGCGCCCCAAGGACGAGCGTGCGGCTCGAAGGCTCCGACCAGCAGTTTGCCGGCGTCGTATTTGAAATAACTGCAGTGGTCATAGTCGCGCAGTACGGGCATGTCGGGCGTCAGCCCGGGCACGTCCTTGAACAGCACGTAGTAGTGCTCGCAGGCATGCAGCGGCACGGTGACACCGATGCCGGCCGCAAGATCACGGGTCCACATGCCGCCGCACAGCACAACATAGTCGGCGTCGATGCGGCCACGGTCCGTTTGCACACCCTTGACGGTGTGCCCGTCGTGGTGAATGGCGGTGACCTTGAGGTCCTGAAAAATATGTGCGCCACGGGAGCGGGAGCCTTTCGCCAGAGCCTGCGTAATATCAACGGCATTGGCATAGCCGTCGCTCGGAATATGAATCCCGCCGATGACATCGTCGAGATTGGCCAGCGGGTACAGCGAATGGATTTCCTTGGGACTGACCACGTCTACTCTGAGTCCGAACACCTTGGCCATGGAGGCATTGCGCCTTAACTCTTCCATGCGGCCGGGGGTGGTGGCCAGGGACAGCGAGCCGCATTGGCGGTAGCCCGTAGCCTGTCCGGTTTCCGCTTCGAGTCCGCGATACAGGTCAGCGGTGTAACGCGCCAGCTGAGTCATGTTGATGCTCTGACGCAATTGACCGACCAAGCCGGCGGCATGCCAGGTCGTGCCGCTGGTGAGC
>JANYIY010000148.1 GCA_025358615.1 Gammaproteobacteria bacterium
GGTCTGGTCGCCGGCTGCTATCTGGCGCGTTCCGGACTCAAGGTGCTGGTCTTGGAGAGGCAGCCCTTCATCGGCGGCGCGGCGGTGAGCCGGCGTCTGTACCAGGACTTCACGTACTCGAACTGCTCCTACGTTTGCAGCCTGCTGCGGCCGGAGATCATCCGCACTCTGGAACTGCCGAAGTACGGACTGCAAGTCATCCCCTATGAGGGGGGCTGCACCCTGATGCAGGGCGGCGGCCACTTGGCGCTGTACGATAATCACGACGCACTGCGCCGCGAAATCGCCCGGCATTCGAAGCGCGACGCCGAAGCCTACGATCGCTACTCGCGCGATGTGATGCGACAGTGCAAATTCATCAAACCGCTGCTGATGCGCGAGCCGCCGGATCCCACTTCGTTCAAACCGCGCGACATCCAGGAACTGCTGTACCTGGGCAAGCGCTTGCATGGCCTGGGCGAGGAGCGCATGTACGATACCCTGCGCTTCTGGACCATGAGCGCTGCGGATTTTCTCGACGAGTATTTTGAGAGTGAAATCGTCAAGGCGCATTTTGCCGGCAGTTCCATCATCGGCACGGCCTTGGGGCCGCGCTCGCCTGGAACGGCGTACGTGCTTCTGCACCACTACATGGGCGACATCGACGACACGGTCGGCGCCTGGGGCTTCGCGCGCGGCGGCATGGGTGCGATCACCCAGGCGCTGGGCGCTTCATTCGAGGCCAGTGGCGGCACCATCCGCAGTGCCGCGCCGGTCGCCAAGATTCTGGTGCGCAACGGCCGTGCCGGCGGCGTCGCGCTGGCGGACGGCGAGGAGATTCGCGCGCCGTTGGTGATATCCAATCTGGACGTGCGCCGAACTTTCCTGGAGACCATGGATGCGAAGGATTTGCCCGACGAGTTCTTGCGGCAGGTGAAGAACTTCAAGATTCGCGGCTCCTCCGGCAAATTGAATATTGCGTTGGACGGCATGCCGCGATTTCCCGCCATACCGGAAGGTTCGCCGTGCATTCGCGGCGACTTGCACGTGACCGACACCCTGGAGATGATGGAGCGCGCCTACGATGATTGGAAAGACGGGCGTTGGTCGCGCGCGCCGTACATCGACATGCTCATTCCCTCGCAAATCGATCCGACCATGGTTCCCGACGGCAAGCACTACATGTCGGTGTTCGTGCAGTACTGCCCCTACGAACTGGCCGACGGCCCCTGGGATGCCGCCAAGCGCAAGGCCTTCGGCGACACGGTGATCAATACCATTGCGCAACAGAGTCCGAATTTCAAAGATCTGATACTGCACGCCGAGATTCGCACTCCTTGGGACATAGAAAACGAAGTCGGCCTGACCGAGGGGAATATCTTTCAGGGTGAGTTGACCATGGATCAGCTGCTGTTCAACCGTCCGGTGCCGGGCTACGCGCAGTATCGAGCGCCGGTGCGCGGCGTGTATATGTGCGGTTCGAGCACGCACCCGGGCGGCGGCGTCATGGGCGCGCCCGGTGCAAACGCCGCGCGCGCCGTGCTGCGCGATCTTGGGCGAGCGCACTAATGGCTACCGCGTCACCCCAAGCGCGCTATGACTGCGTGATTATCGGCGCCGGACACAATGGCCTGGTGTGCGCAGCTACGCTGGCGCGGGGCGGCCGTTCGGTACTGGTACTCGAAGCGGCGGCCCAGGTGGGCGGCGCCGCCGTGACCCGCGAATTCGCCCCTGGATTTCGCGTGTCGGCCGGCGCGCACTTGCTGCATCTGATGCCGGCGGATCTGCTGCGCGAGCTCAAGCTGGAATCGCATGGGCTGGAATGGGCGGCGCAGGGCATGGCAACCACGGTACTGGTGCCCGGCGGCGCGCGCTTGAGTTTAGGCGCGGAGGAAGCTGGACGAGGCTTGTCGCCCGAGGACGCGGAGGCGTATTCAGTGTATACGGCACGCATGCGGCGATTTGCCGCCGCGCTGGTGCCGATGTTTTCCCGCGTGCCGCCCCGCTTGGGCACGAGCGCCTGGGCCGATCGCATCGCGCTGCTTCGTCTCGGCTGGCAGGTACGCAAATTGGGCCGGCGCGACATGCGCGAGCTGCTGCGAATCGGCGGCATGAATGTCTATGATTTGCTCGAGGAGAACTTCGATTCTGCGGCGCTCAAGGGAGCCTTGGGATTGGACGCCGTGCTCGGCGCAAACTTTGGCCCACGCTCGCCCGGCACGGTGCTGACATTGTTGTACCGGCTGGCGGGGGAATTCGCGGCGGGCGCATCCGGTCCCTCCCAACCCAGGGGCGGCCTGGGAGCTTTTTGCGACGCGCTGGCCAAGGCGGCTGCTGCGGCAGGGGCTACCATTCGTACCGGTGCGCCGGTGGCGAGTATTCGAGTCGAGGCTGATCGGGCCGCCGGCGTTGTACTCGAGAGCGGCGAAAATATCGACGCACCATGCGTGATATCGAACGCCGATCCGAAGACTACTTTCCTGCGGCTGCTGGGACCCCGGTACCTCGATACCGGCTTCGTGCGCCGAGTCAACCATATCCGCGCGCGCGGGCTCGCGGCCAAGCTGCATCTGGCCCTGAATCGTGTACCTGTATTCAGCGGCGTCAGCGAAGCGGGCGTGCGCGGCCGATTGCTGCTGGCAGCCTCGCTGCAGCACATCGAACACGCCTACAATCACGCGAAGTACGGCGAGTTCTCCGCGGCGCCGGTGATGGAAATCACCGTGCCGACCGCCAATGACCCAACGCTGGCCCCGGTCGGACAACACGTGCTTTCCGCCATCGTGCAATATGCGCCGTATGCACTCAAAGAGGGTTGGCAGAGCGGCCGCCAACGCTGCCTTGACGCGGCGCTGGATGGCTTGGAACGTTACGCTCCCGGTCTTCGCGCCAGCATTGTTGCGGCGGAACTGCTGACACCGGCCGATATGGAAGCGCAATTCGGCATGGCAGGCGGGCACTGGCATCACGGGGACTTGGCCTTCGATCAGTTCTTGATGGTTCGTCCGGTGCCGGGCGCCGCGCAGTACCGGACTCCGTTGGACGGATTGTTCCTGTGCGGCGCCGGCTGTCACCCCGGCGGCGGTGTGATGGGGATCGCGGGCCGCAATGCCGCGCAGGAAGTACTCAAAGTGAGCCAGAATTCAGCATGACCGAATCCGTCGCGCCGCATTTCAAGCAACCGCTGCTCAAGACGCCGTTTCACGAACGTGCGCGCGCCTTGAGCCAAGTCGACAGTTTTATTCCATGGGCGGGCTATACGACCGTGGATGTCTTCACCACCATGGAGCAGGAATACTTCGCGATTCGCAATGCGACGACGCTGTATGACCTGACGCCCATGGTGAAGTACCGCGTGGCGGGCCCGGATGCCTTGCCCTATCTCAATCGGCTGGTCACCCGCGATGTAGCCAAGCTCAAGCCGGATCGCGTTGCCTATTGCGTTTGGTGCAACGATGCCGGCCATCTGATCGACGATGGCACCATTTTTCGCTTAAGGGCGGGCGAGTATCGAATCTGCACGGCTGAACGCCAGATTGATTGGCTGCTCGATTCGGCAATCGGATTTGACGTCGAGATCGACGAGGTTACCGAGCAGATAGCTGCCTTGGCGGTGCAAGGTCCCACCTCCTGTGCGGTGCTCAAGGCATTGGGCTTACAGGGGATCGAGAAGCTCAAGCCCTTCGAAATCGGCTATTTCGCCTTCGGCCCACAGCGGCTGACGGTGTCGCGCACCGGCTTCACCGGCGACCTGGGCTACGAGCTGTGGATGGAGCCGCAGGCGGCCGAAACCGTCTGGGATGGCTTGATGACGGCGGGGCGTTCGCGCGGGATCCGGGCCATCGGCTCGCAGGCGCTGAATGTGGCGCGCATCGAGGCGGGGTTTCTGCTGCCGAACGTCGATTTCGTCTCGGCCGAGCACACCATTCGTACCGGTCGCGATCGCTCGCCGCTGGAATTGGGTTTGGGCTGGCTGGTTGATTTCAACAAGGGGCATTTCACCGGACGGCGCGCCCTTCGCAACGAAATGATCCAGGGGCCACGGCGCCAATTGGTGGGCCTGGACATCGCCGGCAACAAACCGGCGCACAACGCACTGCTGTACACGGATGATGGCGGCAAGCGCGAAATCGGCAGCGTCACTTCCGCGATCTGGTCGCCGACTTGCAAGCGCAACATCGCCCTTGCTATCGTCGATGCGCCGTATTTCCAGCTCGGCTCGACGGTGTGGGCCGACATCTATCTGAACCGCGAACTCATGTGGGAGCGTCGTATGTCGCGAGCGCAGGTCGTCGAGCGTCCATTCTTCACGCCGGAGCGCCGCCGCGCGACGCCGCCTGCGGAGTTTTAGGGTTTGGTCGCCGCACCTAAATCAATCGCCGACCGACCGTGGCTCGATCCGGATGCAAAGCCGCAGATCCTGATCGAGAGCATCAACAAGGCCTTTGGCGCATTCACCGCCGTCGATAGCGTCAACCTCAGAATTTACAAGGGCGAAATTTTCGCGCTGGTCGGCGCCTCCGGCTGCGGTAAAACGACGCTGCTGCGCATGCTCGCGGGATTCGCCACCCCGAGTAGCGGACGCATCATGATCGACGACGTGGACATGACCAAGGTGCCTCCGCACGAGCGCCCGGTCAATATGATGTTCCAGTCCTATGCCCTATTTCCGCACATGACGGTGCAGGACAATGTCGGATATGGCTTGCGGCGCATGACGTTGGATGCGCCCGCTAAACAGAAGAGAATTCAAGAGGCGCTGGACATGGTGCAACTCGGGGCACTGGCGAAGCGCAAGCCCCATCAGCTCTCCGGGGGCCAGCGCCAGCGAGTGGCATTGGCGCGAGCGCTGATTCGGCGTCCCAAGGTGCTGCTGCTCGACGAGCCGTTGAGCGCCCTCGACAAGAAATTGCGCGAGCAGACCCAGTTCGAGCTCATGAACATCCAATCCCAGGTCGGCATCACGTTCGTGTTCGTTACTCACGATCAAGACGAGGCCATGGCGCTATCGACGCGCATCGCGGTCATGAACCGCGGCCAGGTGGTGCAAGTGGGAACTCCCTCGGAGATCTACGAGTTTCCACAGAGCCGTTTCGTCGCTGACTTCATCGGCACCACCAATCTATTCGAAGGCACTGTGAGCGGCAGCGAGCCCGGGCACCTCATCGTGCGCAGCGCCGAGGCGGGTTGCGATCTCATCGTCGACGAACTTGGCCGCTTCGGCAGCGGACAGCGCGTATGGGTGGCATTGCGCCCGGAGAAGATTCGCTTGAGCAAGGAGCCGATCGCGGGAAATCGATTCAATCAGGTGAAGGGCATGGTCTGGGAATTGGGCTACCTCGGCAATCGCTCGACCTATCGGATCAAGACGGAAACCGGCAAACTGGTCACAGTCTTCGCGCAAAACGACCGCCGTACCTCGGAATGGACCATCGACTGGAGCGACGAGGTGTATTTGAGTTGGACCGCGAATTGCGCGGTAATCCTGCAGCAGTAATTGACCGACCCATAGGCCTGACAAGCATGCACATACGAATCGCCCTTACCTTTCATGCGCTGGCGGCCGCCGCGCTGCTGTTGTTCGGCGCAGCGCCGGCGCTCGCCGGCAAGACGCAAAACATCG
>JANYIY010000212.1 GCA_025358615.1 Gammaproteobacteria bacterium
CGCTACCAGGACGAACTGGCAGGGTTGCGTGCGCAGTACGCGGGCCGTCCACGGCTCAAGGTTTTCTACCAGGTGTGGGACCGGCCCCTGTACACCCTGTCGGGCGGCCAAGTGGTGAGTGAAGTCATGTCCCTGTGCGGCGGAGACAACGCCTTCAACGAACTGTCGGTGCTTGCGCCTGCAATCGACAAGGAAGCGGTGCTGGCGCGCGATCCCGATGTGATTCTGATCGCCGCCGGCGGCGCGGAGGGCGAGCGGCAGACGCGCCAATGGCAGCAATTTCCGAGTCTTAAGGCCGTGCGCGGGCAGCACATTTATACCGTGGACCCCTCGCTCACCGGCCGCATGGCGCCGCGTATTTTGCAGGGTGTGCGGGAGGTCTGCCGGCTGCTCGATAAGGCCCGCGAAACGCCTTAGAGGGGTTCGGCAGGCTCTTTTTGGGGCAGCCGCGGCTCCCGTCTCCAATATCCGACAGTGGTCCGATGACATTCCGCAGGGTTAGCGTGTAGGCTTTGCCTTACCTTATCAGCGGGAGAGTTATCACATGGCGCTTTGGAACGAAAAACCCACGCCCGCCACCGCGGGTCCTGTTGTTGTCCCCCCGACGGCGAGCCCGCCGGAACGCAATTCGCCGGAGCGCCATGCGAGTGACCCTGCGTTAGCCGTTTCGCCGCGCCGCCCCACCCCTAAGACTTCCTCGGAAGGGGGCGAATCCGTGATTGCCGCCAATCTGACCATCGAGGGCAAGATCGAGGGTTCCGGCAATGTGCGCATGGCAGGGCGCTTCAAAGGCGATGTGCGCATCGACGGTAATTTCAACATCGAGTCCGGAGCCCATTTGACCGGGCAGGTCCTGGCCGGCATTGTCGTGGTAGGCGGCGAGCTGCAGGGCAACATCGAATCCGCCAAGCGGGTCGACGTGCAGGAAGGCGGTGTCATCGTCGGCGACGTGAAGGCGGGATCGATTACGGTCGCGGCCGGCTCGCGCATGCGCGGGCATGTCGAATTCGGCTGGGATGACGAGAAGGCCAAGGCCAAGCCGGGCTTGGTTGGCGGCAGCTAGGTTCCCCGCAATGAGCGTCGCTCGTGCTGGCACCTTAGGCGCGACACGAATATGTCCGCACTGCAAGGCGGTAGTCCTGCAAAGCGCGAATGTTTGTCCGGGCTGCCAGCACCATTTGCGCTTCAACTCCGCCAATGCGGAGCCGCAATCCGAATCCGTGTCGGCGATGCGCATCGAAGGTTCGATTCGCCACGCCGTTCGCGAGGAGAGCTGCGAGTACTGCGTCGTGGTTTCCATCACCAATGAGCGCGGCGAGAAGATCGCGCGCCAAGTGGTGGGCGTCGGTGCGCTGCAGCCCGGTGAAAAGCACAAGTACAGCTTCTCCGTGGACTTGATGCCGGTGCGCGCCGCCACCAACAACAAGCGCAACTGATCGGCGCGCGGCTCAGCGCTGAGTGCGACCCTCGATATCGATGAAGCGCAGGAACTCCGCGCGCGTGGCTGCATCGGCACGAAAAGTGCCCAGCATTTTACTGGTGATCATCGAGACGCCGCGCTTGTGGACGCCGCGCGTCGTCATGCACTGGTGAACTGCATCGATGACGACACCGACGCCGCGCGGCTTGAGCACTTCGTTGATGCAGCCGGCGATTTGTGCCGTGAGCTTCTCCTGTACCTGAAAGCGCCGCGCGTAGCCGTCGACCACGCGTGCCAGCTTGCTGATGCCCACCACTCTGTCGGTGGGCAGGTAGCCGACATGCGCCCGGCCGATGATGGGCGCCATGTGATGCTCGCAAAACGACTCGAAGCTGATATCCCGCAGCACCACCATTTCATCGTAACCCTCGACTTCCTCGAAGGTGCGGCGTAGGTACGCGCCCGGATCGATGGCGTATCCCGAGAACCAATCGCGATAGGCGTTGACCACGCGCTTCGGTGTTTCCTGCAGGCCCTCGCGCGTCGGGTCCTCACCGGCCCAACGCAGCAGGGTCTTGACGGCAAACTCGGCATCGCTGCGAGTCACCTTGCTGATCTTTTTCTTAGCCATGAAAACTCCCGGGCAACGCGCTATACAGCGCGCCAGAATATCACTGTTAACGACTGTTCGAGTCGTACGCGACCCGGTCGCCGGCGACCCCGTCGAACACGACCCGGCCGTGCAACAAGGTCATGGTGCACTTCAGATTGCGGAGTTCCTGCGAGGGAATGTTGTACATGTCGCGGTCCCAGACGGCGACATCGGCATCCTTGCCGACTTCCAGCGAGCCAATGCGGTCCTCCAGAAACAATTGCCGCGAGTTCCACGCGGTATACGAGCGCAGGGCGGTGTGAATATCGACGGACTCGGCCGTGCCGAACGGATGTTTCCCGTAGCTGCCCTTCAGCGTTTCGCGCTCGACCGATGCCCATAGTCCATAGCGCGCGGCGATGGGTGTCACTGGATAATCGGAGCCGCCGCCCCAGTGAACGCCGCTTTTCAAGAAGGTGTTGAGCGGTACCAGCCGCAGCGCGCGTTCGGGCCCGAAATTGCCGGCGTAGGTGTCGCCGATCCACCAGGTGAAGGGGGCCTGCACTTCGGGGTACGCGGCATCGTAGCGCTTTTGGAGTGCGGCCATGGTCTGGATGGCATGATCGCTCGGGATATTGGCGTGGATGATGCTGTGCCTGAGTCCCGTGGTCGGTGTTTCGCCGAGGACCTGGGCGTAGGTGTCGACTACCCAATCGATAGCCCGGTCGCCGATGGCATGAGTGCCGACGTGCACGCCGGCCTGATGGAACAGCCGTACCATCTGGCGATAAACCTCGGGATCCGTCGACGGATAGCCGAAGTTGCCGTGCTCGATGTCGGTGGAGTTTTTGTGCCATTCCTGAGTCATCCAGGCGGTGCGCGCGCCGCCGCTGCCGTCCAGGAATATCTTCGCGCCGCAGGACAAGAGGCGCCCGTCGCCGAGGGATTGCGGCGGCTTGGGCTGCGCCTGTATCGACGCCAGCGCCGTTCGAGCCGTCGCGAGCGTAGTACCCGCGGCCCATAGCACACAGACATGTTCCGCCAATTTGTCTTCGCGCAGCAGTTCGCGATACGCGTCCCAGACGGGCTTGCCGATCGCCGGATCCTTGACTGCGGTGATGCCCTCGGCATGCAGGTCGTCGATGCTCTTGAGTATGCCGTCGCGCTGCTGCTGCGCGGTTGGCGGCGGTATGAGGTCGAGAACGGCGTCCATGGCCGACTCTTTCAATACGCCGGTGGGCATGCCTTGGGGATCGCGATCAATGGTGCCGGCGGGCGGATTCTTCGACGCTGCAGTGATCTTTGCCAGCCGCAGCGCCACAGAATTGGCGACGCCGTAATGTCCGGTGGTGTGAATCAACCACACCGGATTGTGAGGCGAAACCCGATCCAGATCGGCGGCCGTGAGGTAGCGTCGTTCGGCCAGCTTGCCTTCGTCCCAACCGGCTCCCTGCAGCCATTCGCCGGGCTTCAGGCCCGCGATTCCCGCCTGCACACGCTGCACCACGTCGGCGACGGCCGCGGCATCGCTGAGTTGAACGTGGTACAGCTCGTCCACCCCGGCCTCGGCGATGTGGGCGTGGCTGTCGATGAGCCCCGGCGTCGCCGTACGGCCCTTTAGATCGATGCGCTGCGTGGCTGCGCCGACCAGACGCAGAATCTCCTGATCGCTGCCCACGGCAATGATCTTGCCGTCGCGGATCGCCAGCGCCTGCGCAATCGAGTCGCGCGCATCCACCGTCAGAATGCGGCCGTGGAACAGGATCAGCTGCGCCGGCGGCGGCTCCGCCTGGGCGCTGCCCGCGAGATTCACGCCGCCGAGGAGCCCCACGCTCAAGCCGGCGAAGAGCAACGCTGTGCGGCGCCGGCGCGCGTTTCGATTGACTTGGATTGGCATAAACTACACCCTGAATAGTATTTTTTTGAGGAGTCTTAAGTCTTGAAATATCGCGCTCGCCTGAATTCGATCATTGTCCTCGTCTGTGCCGTTGGCGCTCACGCCGCCTGGGCCGCCACCGCGCAGAGCGATGCAGTCACCCGCGAGACCGCGCATGGCATCTTCAAGCAATTGATCGAAATCAACACCACCGATTCTATCGGAAGTACCACCGTGGCCGCGCAGGCGATGGCAAAACGTCTGCTCGACGCCGGATTTCCCGCGGCCGACGTGGTCGTCGTCGGGCCCAATGACCGCAAGGGCAATATGGTTGCGCGCTATCGGGGCGGGGCGGGCTCGAAATTGCGGCCGGTTCTGATCATCGGACATCTGGATGTGGTGGAAGCGCGGCGTGAGGATTGGACCACCGACCCGTTCAAATTCGTCGAGCAGGACGGGTATTACTATGGGCGGGGCACCCAGGACATGAAGGGAGCCGATGCCATCGCCGTCACCAATTTCATTCGGCTGAAGAAGGAGGGGTTTGTCCCGAACCGCGACATCATCCTCGCGCTCACTGCTGATGAAGAGGGCGGAAAATCGAACGGTGTCGATTGGCTGCTGCAAAATCATCACGATTTGATCGACGCCGAGTTCGTGCTCAATCCGGACTCCGGCGGCGTCAGCACCGATCATGGCAAGCCGCAGGCGGTTGAATTCGAGGCCACTGAAAAGCTGTATGCGGATTACCAGGTGTTTGCCACCAACCCCGGCGGCCACAGCTCGCTGCCGAAGCCGGACAATGCGATTTATCATGTGGCCGATGCCTTGGGCGTACTCGAGAAATCGCCGTTTCCGTTCGAATTGACCACGGTTACTCGCGAGTTTTTCGCACAAATGGCCAAGATCGAAACAGGCCAGGTTGCGGCCGACATGCGCGCGATCTTGGCGAACCCGCCCGATACGGCCGCCATCGAGCGCCTGTCGAGGGATGCGCGCTACAACTCCACCATGCGCACCACCTGCGTGGCGACCATGTTGAGCGGCGGACACGCGCCGAACGCCCTGCCGCAGCGCGCCGAAGCCAACGTCAACTGCCGTATCTTTCCCGGCCATTCGCAGGAGGAGATTCGACTGCAGCTGATCCGGTTGTTCAACGATCCGGCGCTCACCGTACGCTACCGCAACGATGCCGGCGAAGTGGCGGAGCACGGCTCGGATCGCAAGGCCATGGTGCCGCCGCCATTACGTGCCGACGTGATGGACTCGATGCGCGCGGTTGCGGCGAAATTGTGGCCTGGAGCGCCGGTGATCCCGACCATGGTCACCGGATCGTCGGACAGCATTTACACCATGTATGCGGGCATCCCGAGCTACGGGATCAGCGGCATCGCCATCGACCGGGACGATGTGCGCATGCACGGCAGGGACGAACGCCTCAAAGCCGATTCGTACTACACCGGGGTCGAGTTCTACTACCAATTCCTCAAGGCATTGACGACGCGACCTGCAGGCGCCCGATGACAAATATACAAGTGCTCGACTCACACCAGCGCGATCTCGGCGGCTTTGTGGTGCGCCGCGTCCTGCCCGCCGCCAGCCGGCAGATGGTTGGGCCGTTCATCTTCTTCGATCATCTGGGGCCGACAAAATTCTCGCCCGGAACCGGGGTGGATGTCAGGCCGCACCCGCATATTGCACTGGCCACGGTCACTTATATGTTTGACGGGTCATTGGAGCATCGCGACAGCCTGGGAACCGTGAGGGAAATTCATCCTGGCGATGTGAATTGGATGTCGGCCGGCAGTGGCATTGCACATTCGGAGCGGACTCCGCAGGCGGCACGCGTAGCGGGCGAGTACGTGCATGCCATTCAAAGTTGGGTGGCGCTGCCCGACGGACATGAGAATGTGGACCCGACGTTCGTGCACTATCCGGCATCGACTCTACCGACACGCGTCGCGGACGGCGTTGCTTTGACAGTCATTGCGGGGGAAGCTTTCGGCTTGCGCTCCCCGGTGCTCACTTTATGGCCGACGGTCTATGCGTACCTGCAATTTACGACCGGCGCCCTGCTCGAGGCAAACCCAAACGATGCCGAGCTGGCGGTGTACGTGGTGCAAGGCGAATTGGCGGTCGGCGGTGTGACGGTCGTTGCCGGCCAGCTGGCGGTGCTCGAGCCGGGACAGGAGCTTGATCTGCGCGCGCGCGGCGACGCTCGAGCGATGTTGCTGGGCGGGCAAAGATTTCCTACAGCAAGGCATATTTGGTGGAATTTCGTCGCCTCGTCCCAGGAACGCATCGAGCGCGCCAAAAATCGCTGGGAGCAGCGGCAGTTTCCGCCGGTGCCGGGCGAGACCGAGCTCATGCCCTTACCGAACTATTGAATGGAGAATCATGATGACCGATAAGACCGCGAGTGTTCACTGGGAAGGCCGGGGCAAACAGGGCGTCGGGAAGATCAGCACGCAAACCGATGCGCTCAAATCGTATCCCTATGGCTATGGCAGCCGCTTCGAGGATGACCGCCGCGGCACTAATCCCGAGGAATTGTTGGCAGCGGCCCATGCCGCTTGTTTCACCATGGCCTTTTCGTTCGCCTGCGATGCGGCGGGATTTGCGACCAGCGCCGTCGATACGCAGGCGGCGGTGCGACTGGTGATGAAGGACGGCGGGTTTCTCATCGACCGTATCAGCCTACGGCTGGAGGCCACCGTACCGGGGATGGACGAGGCCACATTCCAAAAGCTCGCGGCCGGCGCGAAACAGAATTGTCCGCTGTCGAAGGCTCTGGCCAGCGTTCCGGAGATCGGGTTGACGGCGATCCTGCGCAGCTAGATCGGCGCAGCGTCGCCGGGACTCGCACCGGTTACTCGCCCGCCGGCCGACGGAAGGCGAACATGAGCGTGGTGACCCACACTGCCGTCGCAATGAGAAAGGCGATCAGGACCGCAGCGAAGGTCTGGCCCGACAGATACGGCGGCTGCCGGCGGTTCGCCACCAATTCCAGCCAGTGCACCATGCACACCAGTGCCACCAGCAAGGACCCGAACCACACTCCATGCGCGATCAGAAATGAGCGCGTTCGATCCAGCCGCTGCGGCGCCAGCCAGTAATCGCTGTTGGGCAGTTTCAACTCCGTGGCGCGCGCATAGACCATGGTGAGGGTGAACACCACGATGCATGGCAGCCCTATGGCGAGGCAGAGCACGAAACGGATGTATCCGCTGCGTGACATGAAGGCGTTTGCTTGCCCGAAAGCGTCGAACTGCGAAGCCACTTGCGGCGGCAATTGCCACGCGGTGCCGGTCACGAAAAATATCGCAAACAACAGCAGGAGAACGAACACGGACCACGTCACGCGGTGTGAATAGCGTGCCTGTGGCGCGGATCGTGCCTGCGGCACGGGATTCATGGCGCGCGCCACAGCACCGGGAACAGTGCGTGATTCATGGCAGCCCCTGCCGGCAGTTCGTCGCGCAAACCCGGAAATTCCGGCGAGGTCCGCCAGCGGCGCGGCGCGTGCGTGATGTCGTCGCCGAGAAAGCGCACGGAAAATACGCGGCGGCGGTGCGGGCCGGTAACGCCGCCGGTCGCGTGCAAGGTGAGCATGTGGAAGCACACTGCGTCGCCGGGTTGTAATTCCCAACCGAGGATGGGAAAGGAGTCGCGCGCGGCTTCGATATTCGGCAAGTCGGCCAGCGTGCCCTCGGGAAACCACTTGGCTTGCGCGTCCATGAAGGAGCGCGGCATCAGCCAGGGCCCCAAGTGGGATCCGGCGACGAATTCCAAGGTGGATTCGCGGCTCACCGGATCGACTGGAATCCAGAAGCTGATGTTCTGGCGTCCTTCGATATTGTAATACGGCTGATCCTGGTGCCAGGGAGTTGCGGCCCGAGTGCCCGGTTCCTTGGTGAGCATGTGATCGTGATAGAGCTTGGCGGTGCTGCTGCGCATGAGTCGGCCCGCCGTTTCAGGCAGCGCCGAATCGAAGATGAAACGCCGATAGTCCGCATTCTCCTGCCAATTGCAGAAGTCCTCGACAAACCGCCCCGGGTCATCCGCGCCGCTGGCCACCTTGGCGCGAGGACTCAAGTGCGCGAGATTTTCATCGATACCGGCGCGCAGCACCGTCATTTCCTCAGGGCTAAATAATTGCCGAATGCACACGGCGCCGTCGCTTTGAAAGCTTGCGATCGTTTCGTCGTCAATCATGGGATTGCCTCGAGGATTTCTTCAAGCAGTGCCGGCCCCCGGTAAGCGAAACCCGTGTAGACCTGGATGAGGTTTGCACCCGCACGCAGTGTCGCCAGGGCATGCTCAGCGCTCACGATGCCGCCAACGCCGATAATGGGGAAGTTCGCTCCCAATTCCGCCCGCAGCTGTTCGATCACCCGCAGCGACAGCGGATGCAGCGGGGCGCCGCTCAAGCCCCCCTGCTGCCGGGCAGCCGGCGAATTGCCGAGTGCGCTTCGGTCGGTCGACGTATTCGTGGCGATCACTCCATCGATCTGCAGTGAGCGCAAATCCTGCGCCAACGCGGACACCTGTGCGGCGGTCAAATCCGGCGCGACCTTGACCAGCAGCGGCACGCGCTTGCCGTAGCGGTCCTGCAGGGCGGCGCGTTCTTCGAGCAGCGCGCCGAGGATTCTCCCCAGCCCGTCGCTCGACTGCAATTCGCGCAAACGCACGGTATTGGGCGAAGAAATGTTGACGGCGACATAGTCTGCGGCAATATAGACCTTGCGCAGACAGGCGACGTAATCATGCTGCGCATTCTCGAGCGGCGTATCGAAGTTCTTGCCGATACTGATGCCGCGTACGCCGGGATAACGGCTGCCGGAAATCTGCGCGACCAGGTGATCGACTCCTTTGTTGTTGAATCCCATACGATTGATGAGCGCGCGGCTCTGCGGAATTCTGAACATGCGCGGCTTGGGGTTTCCCGGCTGCGGCCGCGGGGTCACGGTCCCCAATTCGATATGACCGAATCCCAGGGCGCCCAGCCCATCCAGGCAATCGCCGTTCTTGTCGAAGCCCGCAGCGAGACCGAGCGGATGCGGGAAATTCAGCCCACAGCAGCGCACCGCGACACCGGCCGGAAATTCTCGTATCGGCAACATTGGCCGCAGGCCCCGCAGGGCCGCCAGCCCAAGGTCGTGGGCAAATTCAGGATCGAGGCGCGTGAGAATGGGCAGCGCCGCGCGCGCGATGGCTGATATTGCGCGCGCGCTCATGACGTGGCGGGCGACAGTACGCCCGGCAAAGCGACAACGAACTCCGCGAGGGCCTTTCCCAAGATCTGGTGCTGGTCAGCGTCGAGATGAATCCCGTCGACCGCACTGGCGTCGGTCACTCTGCCCGAGTCGAAGAAATGGCAACCAAGTTCGGCGGCGACGCCGCGATACGCGTCGGCGAGGCCAGCGGACTTATCCGCCGCGCCGGTGAACTTCACCGCAATCGGCCCGCGTGGCACCCCGATGGGCGGCGGCGCGATCACCAGGATGGGTGGTATGGGCATTCCCGGTTCGATGGGCGCCTGCCGGATGACGGTCACCAGCGTGGCGATTCCCTGAGCGGCATGCCATGCCGTGTGCGGATGCATGGATTGAAAATCATTGGTGCCCAGCATCAGCCTCACCAGGCTCAAGGGCGAATGGATCTCTATGCGCTGTGCGAGGCCGGCGAGGCCGTTGCGCCCCGCCTTGAAGGGATCTTCCCAGACCGTGCGCCGGCCATTCAAGCAGTCTTCGATGACACGCAGAGAGTGGCCCTGCCGCGTCAATGCGATTTCCATCACCCCCGGCCAGCGCGCATCGAAAGGCAGGCGCTTGCGCGTGCTCGGGACTATGCCCCAGGTGAGCGAGTCCAGTAGACGAGTACCTGCTGCAAGCCCGGCGGCGCTACTTAGGCGCCTGCGCGGCATAGTGCACATGCGTAATTTTCCATGCACCCGCCGCTTTGAACC
This sequence comes from Gammaproteobacteria bacterium, assembly GCA_025358615.1. Lineage (GTDB taxonomy): Bacteria > Pseudomonadota > Gammaproteobacteria > Steroidobacterales > Steroidobacteraceae > Bog-1198. Next base: position 9,857 of record JANYIY010000212.1, read on the forward strand.
ACACATCGGTTTCCTGATAGACCTCGTTTTTCACCTTCTTGTCCGCTTCCTGAGTCTTGAGGTGCAGGAGGTAGCTGGCAATGGCGGTGTCACCCTGCGGACTGAAGCGTATTTGCAAGTCCGAGAGCGTTGCCGCCTGAATCTGTGCGCCGGTCTTGAGGTACGCGGTCCATTCTTTCTTGTAGCTCGGGATATCGGTTCGGCCTTCCGGAAACCACAGCACAGCGTCGTCCGCGTAGAAACCGAAATACTTGTCCAGATCATTGGCCGCATAGGCCGCGTTGAAATCCGTTTCGAGCTGGTGAATGTCGGCTTTGGGGCCGGCGTTGGCGAGCACAGGCAATGCAAAGAGGAGCAGGGCAAAGGAATAGATTGTGGATATCTTCATGGTTGCTCGCGTGAATGGTTGTTATGGCCAGTTCCGATTATAAGCGACAAACGAGGGCGTGATCCGAAGCCTCAGAGAGGCGAACGACTAAATCTACGCGAAGCCGCTGCTTATCGGCATTGAGCGCCCGTATGGCGGCGAGGCCTAATAGCTATTCGGCCCCCGGCAGGTGCCCGAACTGCCCTATGTCGTTGGCCGAACGGATGATGTGTCGCGCTTGAGGGCATTCATGGGCGGTCGAGCCGCGAATGATGTTACGCGTATGCCCAAGCCGCCAGCGCGCCCAGGTAAAAGCACACCTCGGTCACTTGCCGGATCATGTCGAGTTCCTGGCCGGCGACGGCGGGGCGGCTGCGTCGCAGGTAGGCGACGACGGCGAAACGGGCGGCGATGGCTGCGACCAATCCTATCAATCCGGGTATCCCGATCAACACTGCCGGCGCAAAGCCAATGGCCAGTGCAATGCCAAGATCGGCATGAGAGGCGGGAGGCGCCTGCTGCAGCGGCGATGCCCGTGCCATGGGCGATCCACGCGGCAGCGTCGATGCGCTGACGGTGACCAGCAGTGCGCGGCTGGCCGCGTGTCCGGCAATCATGATCAAGCCGAGTGCAAAGTTCGCCGGCAATGCGAACGGCAGGCTGGCGGCCGAGAGGGCCATTAGCACGTTGTACTTGACCAGGACGGCAAACACCATTCCCAGCAGCTCATGGGCGGGGGTTGGTGCGCTGCCGTCGGCTGCCGCGGCAACGTCCATACGCGCGGCGACCAACTGGGTCGCGAGCATCGACAGGATCACGGCAATACTGGCCGGCCAGAGTTGCGCGCCAATCCAGTAGACCCCGCCGCCCACGGCACCGATCAACACGCCCCACAGGGGCATGAATCGCGGCGCCACGTTCACGGGGCGCCGTTGCGTGTTCATGCGCGCTTGCGAACGGCGGGCGAAGCCAAAGTGGATTTCATGGCCAAGGTGGATTTTAGATAATGTCCGGTGTAGGACGCCTTGTTGGCCGCGATCTGCTCCGGAGTGCCGACCGCGATGATGCGGCCGCCGCCATCGCCGCCCTCGGGACCCAGGTCCAC